>JBAUMA010000483.1:0-6199 GCA_049578485.1 Specibacter sp. | reverse complement strand
CCCTCGGACAGCACGATGATCGAGCGCTCCGCGTCCGTCCCCTTGTCAAAGACCCACTCGTGGACCTGCGGCTTGATCTCAACCTTTTCGACGCCGCCGATCCTGGCCAGGCCGGCCATGTCGATCTCGTTGTCGAAGTGGCCCACATTGCCCACGATCGCCTTGTTCTTCATGCGCAGCATGTCCGCGGCCAGGATGATGCCAGTCCCTCCGGTGGTGGTGACAAAGATGTCGCCGTGTTCCACCACCGAGTCAAGGCGGGCCACCTGGTAGCCGTCCATGGCCGCCTGGAGGGCACAGATGGGGTCGATCTCGGTGACGACCACCCGGGCGCCCTGGCCGCGCAGGGCCTCGGCCGCACCCTTGCCGACGTCGCCGTAGCCGCAAATCACCGCCACCTTGCCGCCCAGCAGGACGTCGGTGGCGCGCATCAGCCCGTCCGGCAGGGAATGGCGGATCCCGTACTTGTTGTCGAACTTGGACTTCGTGACGGAGTCGTTGACGTTGATGGCCGGGAAACGCAGCCTGCCCTCGGCGGCAAGCTGGTACAGGCGGTGGACGCCGGTGGTGGTTTCCTCGGTGACGCCGCGGATTTGCGCGGCAACCCGGGTCCAATGCTGCGGGTCCGCCGCCAGGGATTCGCGCAGGGCGGCCAGGAAGACGGCGCCCTCGGCGGAGTCCGTCTCCGTAGTGGCCGGCACGGCGCCGGCGGCCTCGCATTCGGCGCCCTTGTGGACCAGCATGGTGGCGTCGCCGCCGTCGTCCAGGATCATGTTGGCACCCAGCTGCGGGTTTTCGGCGGAGCCGGGCCAGTCGAAGATCTGGCGTGCCGTCCACCAGTACTCCTCGAGGGACTCGCCCTTCCAGGCAAACACCGGCACGCCCTGCGGGTTGTCCGGGGTGCCCGTCCCCACCACGACCGCGGCCGCGGCCTCGTCCTGGGTCGAGAAAATGTTGCAGGAGGCCCAGCGGACCTCGGCGCCCAGGGCCGTCAGGGTTTCAATCAGCACGGCCGTCTGCACCGTCATGTGCAGGGAGCCGGCGATCCGGGCCCCCGCCAGCGGCTGGGACCGGGCATACTCCGCCCGCAGGCTCATCAACCCGGGCATCTCAAATTCGGCCAGGCGGATTTGGTGCCGCCCGGCCGCCGCCAGGGAAAGGTTCGCAACCTTGTAATCGCCGGGATTCACGGTGGTGCCCATGGACTGGTCCTTTGCTTCTCAATGCCCCGCGCGGCGCTGCGCGGGCGGACGGATTTGGCGCCCGGGTGCCGGTGCAGTCCACGCCTGCACCGGAGCCGGCGGGTGTGGCGTCTAGGAGGCCAGCTGTTCGGGGCGCAGGAGCAATGCGATGCCCTCGTCAATGGCGTAGTGGACGGGCTTGCCGTCCGGTCCGGGAGCCGAGCTGATCAGCGCCTGTCCCTGTTGCACCAGGGTGGAACCCGTCACCGGACACCGCAATATTTCCAGCAGTTCGTCGCTGATTTTCGCCATGGTCTTTGCTTGTCTCCTTGGTTTCGCGCCCCGGGGCAGCCCGCAGGCATGGGACGTATCGAATCAGTCTAGCCGCGGGAAGCCGGCCAGGGACGGCTCAGTCGCGCAGGATGTGCAGGTGGCCGCGGCGGGGGGCGGAGCCGTCGCGCCCGGCACCGGGAGCAAACGCGGGACGCTCCAGCGAGCCCCGTGGTTCGCGCTGGGCAACCGGGCCGGATTCCTCCGGCGACGGCCTGGCCGCCTCACGGACGGCGTCGGCCAGGGCCAGCAGGTCGTCGGGTCCGGGGCCCGGCGGGGTGTCGGAACGGGCAAGCCGGATGACTTCCCATCCCCGCGGGACAGTCAGCCGGGCCGAGTGTTTGGCGCAGAGGTCATAACAGTGCGGCTCGGCAAAGGTGGCCAGCGGGCCCAGCACGGCGGTGGAATCGGCATACACGTACGTCAAAGTGGCCACGGCCGATTCTCGGCAGGCTGATCTTGAGCATTGACGTTGGGTTCCCACGGTTCCCAAGATTACCCGTCTTTGGCCCGTTTCCGCTTCACGGCTCACGCGCCTAGAGTGAAATGATGCAGTCCAACGCTCAGGAACCCGGATTTACCGTCTCCTTTAACGACGACGCCGGCACGGCGGGCCCCCGCACGCCGGGCGTGCGCTCCTATGACCAAAGGCGGCGCAACCGCCACGGCCGCGGCCTGCGCGGGCCCCTGCTCATGGCAGGTTTGCCCGGTTCGCGGACCCGCAGCGAGCAGTTCGAGGACCTGGTGGTCGATTCCGCCGAACGCCTGCGCGAGCTCTGGGGCGCGGCCCTGGAGGACGTGGAGTACCTGGTGGAGGAGGTTCCGGACAATCTGGAGGTCCTTGTCGCCTCGGGCTCGCAGGCACCGCTGGGCAAGTACCGCCCGGCTGTCCACGCCGGCCCCGGGACTGCGGCCGAACAAGCGCTGGTGGTGATTTACCGGCATCCCGTGGAGGCCTTGTGCGACGCCCCCTGGCAGGTGCGCGAACTGATCCACGAGGTGCTCATTGAACAGGTGGCCGGCCTGCTGAACATCGACCCCGATACCGTGGACCCGCTTTTCCGGCGCCACCGCGGCCACTGACCGCCCGTGTGGCCCCGCTGGACACCCGGTTGCGCGGTACACCACCCGCGGCTCGGTACACCCGGCGGGGTCAGTTCCCCGTGGTCAGTACCCCGTGGTGATCTGCAACGTATGGGAGTCGGCGGCCGCGGCGGTGATGGGAAGCACGGCAATGTTGGCCGAGCCCTTGGCACCCAACAGCTGCGTGCCGTAGGCCGCCTCGCCCGTGGCGGAGACCAGCACGGCAGCGGCATCGGTGCCAAGGACCGCGCCCGTATCCACCACCGTGGTGACGCCGGCTTTCAGGTCAACCGCCTTGGGCGCGCCCAAGGTGCCGGTTGCCGAGATCGGCACCAGGGCCACCGAGGCGCCGCCGCCGGGGGCGGTAAAGACCAGGTTTGAGGTGACACCGCCGGGCAGGGTCACCAGGTGGCTGTCGCCCAGGCGCCGGGTGGACGGGGCCACGGCAATATCGACCGGGTCCCCGGGCTTGGTGGAATTGACCAGGCGAACGGCGGCCGTCACGGCGGAGTCGGAGGAAACACTCAGCGAATAGGTGCCCTGGGCCAGCCCCGCCAGCGACAGGGCAGTGACTTTTCCGGCCGCGGCCGTGAACACGCCGCCGTCGGGCAGTGCCACCTGGCCCGAAGGGCCGAAGGCCTTGACCTCAACCACGGCGTCGGTGGCTCCGGGAACGGTGACCTGCAAAGCGGTGGACGCGTCGGCGTAGCCGGCCTGGCCCGAGATCTTTGCCGCCACGGCCGGGTCCTGGACACGGACGCCGGCGATCACCTGCGAGGTGGCGGGAGTCTGCACGGGCGCCAGGAAGTCCACGCCGCCGGGAGTCAGGCCGCGTAGTACGGACTGTTGGATGACGGCGGATACGGCCCCGCCCGTGCTCTTGATATGGGTGGAGAGCACTTCCTGGCCGGGAGCCAGTCCCGCGAGGACCACGGATCGGGACGTGCCCGGGGCCACCACCAGGCCGTTGCCGCCGGGTGCCTGGATGGGGCCGGCGGCGCCGAACAAGTCAAGGGAAACGGTGGCCGGGCTCTGCGTTGGGTTGGCCAGGGTCAGCACGGCGGTGCGGCCCACGGTGGTGCTGGCCCCGGAGATCCACTGGTCGTTGGCGGGGACTTGGCAGCTTGCGGCGGCTAGTCCGCGCAGGTCGCCGTCGGCCGCCGTCACCACAACGGAGCCGGAAGCCAGTGCGGCCTGACCGTTGAAGGGCAGTGCCCGCAGCACGGTGGAGGCGCCAATATCCTTGTCCGCCACAACCGAGGCCCGGCCCTTGGCGGCCCCGATGACGGGAGCCGGTGCCGTGCCTTGCGTGGCGGCGGGCAGGTTCTGGGGCGCCTTGGCCAGCGTGAACAACGGCGTGGACTTGGCATCCAGGGCATTCACGCCCGCACCAGGAAGCACACCGTTGGAATCGCTGAGAACCACGGCGTTGAGCAGGGATCGGGTCGAGGACGAGTTGGCCGAAAATTCCGGGTCGGCACCTGTCGCGGATCCGGAGAGCAGCTGGGTGGGGCCCACACAGCTGGCCATCGACTCACCCACGGGAAGCACCTGGGCCGGAATCGAGACGGTGGCCGTTGCATCGACGCCGGGCAGCACCGTGCCCGCGGCCACGGCACCCACGGCCAGCACGGCCGTGGCGGTGCCGGCCAACACCAGCGGCCACCTGCGCGCCTTCCTGCGCGCGTTGCGCGCAGCGTTCCTGGCCGCCTTTACGGGCTTGCCGGCTTTCACCGGGTTTCCGGCTTTTGCGGGCTTGCCCGCTTTCACGGGCTTGCCGGCCTTCTCCGGGTTTCCGGCTTTTGCGGGCTTGCCGGCTATTGCGGGCTTGCCGGCTTTCACTGGTTTCCCGGATTTCACTGGGTTCCCGGCGGGTGCCGGGGTGGCAGTGTTCTCCGGGGTGGCAGTGTTCTCCGCGGTGGCGGGTCCCTCGGTCACAACGTCCGCCTTCTTTTCACTGTGGTTCTTTGAACTCGGTTGATTCTCAGCCGCTTGGCTTGCACCCGGGTCTAATGCACCCGGCTCGTTTGCACTCTCGGAGTGCCCGCGCTCAGACACCCCGGCCGACCCTTTGCAGTGACGCCTCGTCACGGTAGGCGCCGGTGCGTCCTCGACGCGCCCGGACGGGAACGGCCAGCAACACGGTCAGGCCCAGCAGGACCAGCTGAGCCAGGCTCAGCAGCATGTTCCACGGCTGTTCGTAGCGAATTTCAAGCTTTCCTGCCGCGGCGGGCAGTTCAAACGACTGCGCCCATTCGTCCTGCACGGCCTTGACTTCCTTGCCGTTAAACCAGGCGCTCCAGCCCGGGTCAAACCTCTCGGCCATGACCACCCGGCGGCCTTGTGTGCCCTTGGGCACCTGCGTGGAAACACCCAAACCGTCGGAGGCGAGCGGTGCGATGGCAGCACCGGTGGCGTCAACCAGGGCCACCCGGTTGACCACGTCGGTGGCGCCGGCCGACTTGTACGTCGGTTTGACCCTGAACAGCCAGCCGGAGTCGGTCGGACCCACGGCGTCCAGGCCGGGCACGGCTTCAAGCTCGGCGGCGAGCAGCTCGGCGGCCGTGTCGCCATTTTGCAGCACCACAAAGCCGACGCCAAGCTTCATCAGCTCGGGTCGGGGGTCGATCCCCGACTGAGCCATCATGGCCGCGACGGTTTCCCGGAGCATCGCCGTGGCGGAGTCGGGGGCCGCTACCTTTTCCTGGCCGGGCTTCCCCGTGATGCCCTGGGCGGCTGCGATGCCCGACAATGCATCGAGGGTGGTGCCGTCGCCCTGCATCAGCGTTGCCGCAACGCCTGCATCCTTCTCAACACGCAGGACGATGGTGCGGCTTGCCTCCGGCCCCGTGCCGCGGTCCGCGGCGGTGGCCGGGATGGAGCCAAAGGTGGCAGAGCGGACCATGGACGCCCCGGTCAAGCTAGCCTCCTTGCCGCTGAGGTTGTTGGCGGACCAGATACCCAGGCTGGCCACAGGTGCCGCGACCAGCAGCACCGAAAGCACGACGGCGGTCGCCTTGGCGCCGCGGTGTTCCCCGGCGCCTCCCTGGGCGGGGTCGTACGCGCGGCGGTAAACGGCGTCGTAGCCCAGCAGCGCGGCACCCAGGAGGGCGAAGAACGCCACCGACACGGCAGGACCGTTGAACGGTGTGGCCAGGACGTTGCCATCGAGGGCCACGGCGATGAGCTTGGAAGCGTAGGAAACGGCCAGGGCAAGCACGGCCACGAGCCACAGCGTCCTTGCGGTGCCGGCCCGGCGCAGCGGAAGCACCAGGGCGGCCAGGGCCACCAGCACCACGGGCACTCCGATCACCAGGACCGCGATCCAGGTCCAGACCGGCGCGTCGGTGAGCGAGCCCAGGCCCAGGAGCCCCTTGGATGCGTTGACGGCCTGCGGGAACCCCAGCAACTGCAGCCAGCTTTGGCCCGGCAGCGACGCCAGCGGAACGCCCGGGTCCACCAGCAGGGCGCGGGGGTTGCCCCATGCCGACACTGCAAACGGCAGGTACACGGCCACGGAGGGCACCAGCGACCACCACATGGTCCGGCCACGGCGCCCCAGGAACAAGGTGGCGCCGAGGATCGCGATGACCGCCATGGGGAAA
>JBAUMA010000482.1:0-2095 GCA_049578485.1 Specibacter sp. | reverse complement strand
GGTCGAGGTTGGCGATGGTTGCCCCGGTGTCTACTACCGAGTAGTTCAGCCATTCGTCTGCATCGGCTGCGGGGATGGAGCCGAGGCCCTTCTGTGCCGGTGCCGGGAGGTTGCCGAGGAATGCGGCGTCTACCTTCCCTACGATGGAGCGGGCGAGGCCCTGGCCGACTAGTACCTCGGCTTGTAAGGTTTGCTTCCTTGGTTTGACGGGCAGGGTTGCCTCTCGTTGCATGCGCGGTGTTTTGGTCGCAGGCTGGTGATGCGGGTTTCCGCTTTCCTCCAGGAGGCTTCGATGTCACACCGCGTGGTGGTACGAGAACTTGAAAACGACGAGGACGCCCGGTTGCTGCAGATGGTGCGGCGCGGTTCGGGCCCGGTGGTGACCTGGCGTCGGGCGCAGATGGTGCTGCTCTCGGCCCAGGGCATGGACGTCGCGGCGATCGCGCAGGTCGCGTTCACCAGCCCGGACCGGGTCCGCGACGTCCTGCACAACTTCAACACCGACGGGCTCGACTCGCTGCACCCCCACTACGCCGGCGGGCGCCCGGCGAAATTCACCGATTCCCAACGCGACGAGATCACCAGGATCGCCCTGGGGCGTCCCGCCGACCACGGCCTGCCGTTTTCCACCTGGAGCCTGTCGAAACTGGCCGACTATTTGGTGGGGCAGGGGGTGGTTGACGACATATCCCATGAGGGCCTGCGCGTGCTGTTGCGCAACGAGGGCGTCTCCTTTCCAGGCCATCAAGTCATGGAAAAGCAGCACCGACCCGGACTATGAGGCGAAAAAGAACCGCGTCTTGGAGCTCTATGAAATCGCCGACGGGAAGGCCAAACCCGGCCCGGGAGATCCGGACGTGGTGATCTGCATGGACGAGTTCGGGCCGTTGAACCTCCAACCCCACCCGGGGCACCAGTGGGCGCCGGCCGGCACGGGAACCGGGGACCAGTGCTCCCCGCGCCGGCGGCGGCGCCGGGCCACCTACAAGCGCCCGCACGGGGTGCGGCACCTGCTCGCTGGCTACGACCTGTCCACCGACCGGCTTTACGGACACGTCAAGGTCCACAAACGCAGGACAGAGTTTTTGGCCTTCATGCGCTACCTGCGGTCGCTGCATCCGATCATCGAGCGCATCGCCGTCGTCATGGACAACTACGGCCCGCACCTGTCCACCAGGGCGGACGCCCGGGTCGGGGACTGGGCCGCGGCAAACAACGTCGAACTCGCCTACGTGCCGTTCTACGGCTCATGGCTCAACCGGATCGAACCCCAGTTCACCGCCCTGCGCTACTTCGCCCTGAACGGCACGGACCATCCGAGCCACCGCGAACAATCCAGCATGATCCGCCGCTACATCTTTTGGCGCAACCACCACACCACCGACCCCGGGCTACGCAAGGTCATCCACCGGGCCGAAACCATCAAACGGGCAAAGGTTTCCTGACGGGGTACTAGGTAGCCGCGTGGATCCAGCAGGGCCGTGGATTTGTGTTCGGAACCCAGTAGGTCACCGGAGAATGCCATGTTTCGGGTCAGGGCCTCGGGGTGTAATTCCAAGCGTTCGGCAAGAATATCAGCATGTGCCGCGGCGCCTCCGGCCAGTTTGAGCGATTCGTGCAGTGCGGCCAATTCAGTGTGCCAGCCGCCGTCCGTGCGCTCATTCACGTCGGTACCTGCAGCCAGGAAGAGGCTGGAAAGGTGGGAGGATGCCGCTTTGAGTAGCACCACCGAGTGCACGGGAATTTTGTTTTGCGGGATGGCGGAGGATCCGGCTTTGCCTTCTTCTCGTGGTTCGTTCACCACGGCGACATGAAACGGCCGTCCCATGGCATCCCCTTGGCTCCAGCGGTGCCATCCAAGGCTGCCAAGCTGCCAGGATGACGTTGGGCGGTCGTTCGTGCAGCAGCACATCCGGCCCGGCATGCGCATATACGACGAAGATATATTCGAGTCGGTCCTCGCCGTGCTGCGCGTGGACGACTATGCGCAGGAGACGAAACTGGCCAACTCCAACTGCTTCACCAACGGCACCGCGATCTTCGCCCGCAAACAACAATCAAATGACCAAGGCTTCAACTTAGATGACTGTGAGAC
>JBAUMA010000481.1:0-4993 GCA_049578485.1 Specibacter sp. | reverse complement strand
TTTGGCGCTCGGTCGCTTCAAAAAAGTCGGTGAGTTTGAGCTCGAATTCAGCGGGCAGGCCAAGCGCCGCGGCGGCGTCGACTATAGCTCGAGCTATCGAATCTACAGCCTGATCCCGGCTGACCAGGTGCTCGCGGCCGTTGATCGGTTGCGGGCATTGCCGGAGGTGCTCGAGCTGCAGCACCTGGACAACACCGAAATCAATCGCCGCGTCGCAAAAACCCTAAATACCACGGCCAAACGTGTATTTGGCGGCGAGGGTTGGGTATTCAAGGACAGCCGCGCGATCTGGGCTCGAATCGTTTTCGAGACCCATTTCACGCGGGACGCTCGATGGAAAACCGTAAACGAAACAGTGTTCTGGCGTGAAATGCTGGGCCATGAGGACATGGACACTCAGGAGAGTTACAAGGCCTTCAAAATCAGCTACACCAACGAGGCGCCGGCCGAGCCGGTGAGCAAGTACGCCAGTCGGCTCGAGGCGCTCGAGGCGCTCGACGAGCAAGCCGCTGGCGGCGTCGCTTCGCAGCGCATTCATAGCTGGGTGAAAAAGGCTGTAGCCGCGTCGCCTGACGTCCTGATCTCGCAGAAAGCGATCTCGGTTAACGTGGGCAGTCACCGGCAGGCAATCAAGGATTATCTCGCTATGGCTAGCGAGGCCCTGGCCACCCCAAACCGCCCAAGTCGAGCGGTGGCGCCGGAAGTGCCGGCAGAGGTGGCTAATGCAAGACCTAGGATCTCTGTGACCGAGAACGCTGGGCGCTTTGTCGCGATCGCAAAGCTAAACGGTGTAGAAATTGCTCGGGGTGAAGGAGGCAGCCAGAAGGAGGCCTACAGCAACCTTTTGACAGCTGGCCAGGCTGCCAGTCAGCACTGATACAGATTTCGGCTGAGTCTGCACCAGCTCCAGGCTCGTCGGCTGTACCAGTTCCAACCCTGCCGGGGCTAACTGCCCCGGTAGCGCGTCCCGGTTTTCCCCTTCTCTAAGCGCCGTTTCGGCGCTGTCTATCTGCTCGATCGCTATCGCGATAATGTCGAACAGCTCCCCGCGTTGTGCTTCCATTCCGGCCATCATGGCCATGTTAAGCGCCGCTCTAGCGCGGCTGAGTTTCTCGGACGCTCTGTCCATTCTTTCCTGGCACTGCAAGTTGAATCCCTCCCCTTTTTTCCTGCTACCGATGTTGTATTGCCATCCTGTTAATTTAAACAGTATACCTCGCCTGTGGCTGCAGTAGATTCGCCGCGTATCCGATCATCCATTTCAACGAGCTGGCATCCGGTCCCGGATTGGCCATTCGCTGCACCATGCCCGGTTCCAGATCCCGCACCAGCTGCACAACTGGCGTACCGGCAGGGAGGTCGCAAAGCGAAGCAAAGGCAAACGCGCGTTCTGCTACTTCCAAGGGATACTTTTCAACTGTGCTTACATCCCCTACCTGCAAAGTGTCACTTTCGCTCACGCTCAGGATAGACGGGGCCGCTGCGAGCTCCTCAGGGGCTAGCAGGGGTTGGTGCGTCGTTTCGTGGTCATGGGTGGTCAGGGAGTGGGTGTTCTTGGCTGCGCGGCGCTGTACGTAGCCCATAACGAACGACCAATTATCCATGTTGAGCTCGAAAAGAACCTGTCCGTTCGTCTTACGCTTTTTTGTGACCTGGCCAAGGCGCTCGAGGATCGACTTAACGACCGTCGTCGCGCAGGCTTTGGCGGTAAGGCTTGCAACGTGGCGTCCGAGCTTCAGAGCGTTGTAAAGGTCTAGCGTGTCCTGGTCGCGCTTGATCAAATCCAGCACCTGGCGGCACTGCAAGCTGCTGAACTCGCCCTCGCCTGTCTGGCGATCGAGGGTAAGGGTGGCGAAGATCTCCGCCAGCAAGGCCCGTGCAGGGGCTTTGAAACGGTGCTGAGTGAGAACTACGCGTGCTTTGCGCTGGGCCATGTCGTAGGCCTTTGCCTGCGCCTCGTCGGCCTGCAGGAGCTCCAGGGCCACGACCTTGGCGATACCCCGATCGTCATAGAACGAAACGTCGTCGGCGCGGATCTCGTCAACGCCGAGCTGGTGCTCAATATGGTAGCGGTCGACCTGGGCGCTTTCCGCCTCGCTGCGAACTTCCTGACGGTTGAGCTTGAGAAATGCCTCCTCGGTCGGCGTCTCGACGCTGTCGATCAGATCCATACGCTTGGAAAACACGAGCTCGCCTGCGAACTTGCGGTTTTCCCGCGAGCGATCTGTAAGGTCGTCGGCCGTCTGAGCGTCGATCGCCAGGCGCTGCACCTGGTAGCCCTCGCCGTACAGCATCAGTAAAAGGTTATTGGCAAAGCTGTTGCGCGCCTTGTTTTCTGAGGTGACAGCGGAAAGCCAGACCTTGTCGAAGGCGGTTTTTTTGCGAGTGAGCCGATACTCGTCGGGTGTCTCCTGGAACTGGCAGACCAGATTCTCGGCGACCAGCAGGCCGCGATAGAGCGTTTCAGGGTCGGTTTCTCGCTGGCCCGAGGTGTGGCCAATGCCGACAATGTAGTGCCGGGCTGTGCGATCGCGACGCAGCATCTGCACCGCGTCAGAAGGGCCAACGGTGTTGCCACTGAACAGGCCGAAATGGCTTTCGAAATGCGGCGTCGTCATGGACACGCCCGAACTGATCGCGGGCGAGTAGATCAAAACGTCGTATTTGGTGGCCTCCTCGTTGGGGTTGCACAAAAACGCCTCGACGTCAGGATCTGCCTTGCTGTCGGCGTGAACCAGGAGCATGCGAACCGGGGCGATTGCGCCTTCGTTGACCTTGTCCTCGATCAGGGCTGCCATTTTCTTAGCCGACTCTGCAGAGTCATTCGCGACCAGGACGCGGCGGCCGGCGCAGATCTGGTCGATCGCCAGCTGCCAGACGGTTTCGTCGTCGCCATGGTCAACGCGGATATGGTCAGTCGTGCCGACGACGTCCAGGACGGTGATCATCTGGCCGGGCCGAGCGAGTTCGCAGAACTCGATCACCCCGTCGTTAGCGTCGGCATCGCACAGCAAAACACGCTTGGCGGCCGCGACGGCCTCGATCAGCGCATCCATGACCTTGACGCGACCCTCGACCGGGCCGGTAGTGGTGTGGCGGATGACCTGGGACGCCTCGTCAATGCAGAGTGTCTCGAGGGTGGTAAACCAGCTGCGTTCCTCGGCGTTGTAGAACTTTGGCGCGGTCAGACTGTTGACGCAGCAAGCCAGGTGCGAAACCCAAGGCATTTGGCGGGCGTAAACCTGTTGATAATGCTCGACGTTGAGGCGTGCGGCCGCGTCGTCCAGGAGCGAGATCCGATGCGCGATATAGGCCGCTTTGGTCGAGGCTTTCATCAGCGGTGCGATCAGCTTCTCGGTTTTGCCCGAGCCCATAGGCGCCCGAACGATGACGATCCCCTCGAGACTTTCGACCAGGTCGGCCATGTGTGCCGGCAGCTCGATACCGCCGTGCTCAGCGCGAACACCTTCGATTTTCATGTAATCAACGTTTGGTTTGGCCAGCGCCGAAACTGAAAAGCCCCTCAGTTGCTGGGCCGCGTTGACCTTTTGCCGGGCAATCCAGCGAGCCAGGCTGCGAGCTTTGGCGCGAACGGCGTCAGGGGTAGCTGGGTGCATTTGCTCGATCACGCGGCTGACAACTTCGTCGACGCTGTATTTGATCGGCACCAGGAGCAACCCTGCGTTGACGGCCATTTTTGCCGCCTTCTCGATTTTGGTTTTGCTGCCGCTGTGCGACACGCGCTGCAGGCAGTAGGTAAACCAGTCCTTTTCGGCGCGGAACATGCTGTCGCGGGCGTGCAATGCTTTGGCGGTCGACTTCAAGCCGTAGCGGCAGTGGTAGTCGTTCCAGTCGGTCGGACCCTTGCCGGTGGCTCGGGCCTCGGCTACCTCGGCCAGGCTCATAGAATCGAAGGTCGGCACGGTGGCTACGTGTTGAAAGTCCCGATGAATCTCGAGCGCGGCGAGCAGACCAGCGTTACCGGCGTCTTTCCATTGGTCATTATCCGCGGCATTCAGAAAGCTCCAGCCGGGATAGAACTTGTCATAGATGCGCAGCACCTTGACCAGGTTATCGACGTTGAACGCGACGACTACCGCGACATTGCGCCCGGCCTCGATCTCGGCCAGGTAGACGCTGGCGCCAGTGGCAAAACCTTCGACGGCGATCCGCACCTCGGCGGTTTCGATATCGCCGAAAATGCAGTGCGCGCCATCCATCTTGACGCCCGTGCCCTGCAGCTTTTTGTCGTCGTACAGGCGCTGCAGGCCAAGAAATTGGCCGTGGATATTGAGCAAAGGAACGCCAGTGAAAACACCGTGACAGTCACGCATACGTTTCATTTTGAAGCGTGACGCGATCGCGCCGATCTGCTTTTTCTGCAGATAAGGGGCGCTGCCGTCCTCAGCCCCGAGGACTTCGACGAAGCCGCGAGCGATGAAAGTGTCGCCGCCCTTCTTCTTGCCTTCGTACTCGAATTCGCCGCGTTCGCCGGTCAGCCAGGCGTGCTCGTAGGCCGAAAATTCGCCTTGGGTACGCGCCTCGCGAGCCCGCTCGACGGCCTCCTCGGCTTCTTGACGGGCGGCCCGCTCGAGGCGTTTGGCTTCCTGCTTGGCCAGCCGCTCGCGATCGCGTTCGCTGGATTCGACGCCACGCTCGTTTTTGTACAGGTCGAGCAGGGCCTCTAAGCCAGACCAGGTCGAGGCGCCGGTAACGTTGTTACTGAATGTCAGGAAAGGGTATTCGAGCCTGGCCATGGCGGGCCGGTTATCGGTGCCGGGTTTTGCGGCCAGTTCCTTGAGTTCGCCCCATACCATCAGCTTGCCGGTGTAGCGGGCATCTGTGGCGACAATTTTCGCCTTTGAATAGGTTTTGAGGCGCTTGCCGTTTAGGCGAACTTGATCGCTGACCGACGACCATTTGACCGACGCGTCAGCCGCTGCAGCAGAGATATCAGCTTCGAAATGG
The DNA here is from genome assembly GCA_049578485.1 of Specibacter sp. Taxonomy (GTDB): domain Bacteria; phylum Actinomycetota; class Actinomycetes; order Actinomycetales; family Micrococcaceae; genus Specibacter. The sequence goes on along the minus strand of JBAUMA010000481.1, from coordinate 25 downwards.
TCAAGAAGGCTGTACGGGTCAGAGT
>JBAUMA010000480.1:0-2690 GCA_049578485.1 Specibacter sp. | reverse complement strand
CCCTGGAGGCATTGGAATGCATAGTCCCCGGGTCCGAGCACGGAATTTTGGACCACGGTTGCCCCCGGGCCAATGACCACTGTTCGGAACAGGGTGCCGAAGTCCGGCAGCTTGACCAAATAGACTTCCGTTGGCCATGTGGCCGCGTTGTGGACAGTAAACGTCGCCGGCCCCGTGGACTGGTTCGCAACGTCCACACCACAATCCTTGTCCGTGATGGCAACGGCGGTGGCGGAGGTGCCGACGCCCGCGAACGGTGCTGAAGGGTTTTGTTGGGAAACGGCGACGGCGGCAACCAGACCAACCACGATTGTTGTGATGATGGAAGTGGCAAACCACTGCCGGCGAAGACGTTGCTGCTGGTTCATGTGGTCAGCCTCTCCTTCGCGCGGCGGACAATGTGTTCGGCAATGGCCATGGACGAGGTGGCGCCCGGGGAGGGGGCATTGCGGACGTGCAGCATCCGCCGGCTGCCGGTGATGACAAAGTCGTCCACCAGGCTGCCGTCGCCGTTCATGGCCTGGGCCCGGATCCCGCGGCTGCCGGGTACGACGTCGGCCACTTGAAGTTCCGGGACATAGGCTCGTGCCGCCTCGATGAACGCCTTGCGGCTGAGAACCGTGCGTCCCTCCCGAAAAGCCGCTGGGATGTTGCCTGCCGCGAAACGCCAGAAGCCACCAAAGCCGGCCACCTCGGCCAGATCCCGCGGAACCACTTGCAAGCCTTTGTACGCTTCACGGCCGCCTGCGAGGAACGCGTTGGGGCCCACCATGATTTCCCCGTCGATCCGCTTGGTCAGGTGCACGCCCAGGAACGGGTACTTGGGATCCGGCACGGGATAAATGAGGCCGTTGACCAGAGCCCGCCGTTCCGGGCGCAGCAGGAAATACGCGCCAAAGAACGGCACGATCCTCGGATTTCCCGAATCGCCGGAGGCCTTGGCGAGCCTGTCCGACTGCAGCCCCGCGCAGTTGATGACCAGGTCAAAGGTGTCTGCCACGCCATTGGCGGTCACGGTGGCCGCAGTGCCCGAATCGTCCACTGCGGAGACCTTGTGCCCGAGCAGGAGCGTGCCGCCGGCCTCGGTGAAGTCCTGGGCCAAGGCGAGTGTCACTGCCCGGTAGTCGGTGATGGCCGTGGTGGGGGAGTGGAGTGCGGCAATGCCGCGGGCATGGGGTTCAAGGGCCGCCAGCGAACCGGCGTCGATCATCTTCACCCCTGGCACCCCGTTCGCCACCGCGCGGTCAAAAATGGCCCGCAGGCGTCCCAGTTCGGCCTCGTCGCGTGCCACCACCACCTTGCCGCATTCCTCGTACGGCAGGTTTCGGCGCTGGGCGAGTTCCTGGAGCAGGCCCACCCCGCGCCGGCACAGCGTGGCCTTGAGTCCGCCGGGTTCGTAGTACAGCCCGGCGTGGACCACGCCGCTGTTGCGTCCGGTCTGGTGGGCGGCCAGCGTGTCTTCCTTTTCATACAGGGTCACTGTTGCCGCCGTGCCGGAGAGCAGCAGCTCCCTGGCCACGGCCACCCCAATGATTCCACCACCGACGACGGCGGCGCGCACCGCCGTCACGAGTCCACGCCCAGGTACCGGGCCAGGCTGATGGCGGCGGGGGCCGGGTCAAAGCCGGCACCGCGGAGCTTTGCCAGCGAAAGCGTCGAGTGGGTGGGCCTTGGCGCGGCTTGCTTGCCTGCGAAGTAGTCCGCGGCGGGCACCCCGGTGACGTGGCTGCGGGGGTGCCCGAGCAGTTCGTACACGTCGGCGGCAATGTCGGCCCAGGATTGGACGGGGCCGGCGTTGCTGAGGTTGTAGCTGCCGTAGGCGGGCCGTGTGGCCAGGAGGTGTTCGATGCCGGCGGCGAGGTCTTCCGTGAAGGTGAGCCGGCCGAATTGGTCGTTGACCACGCCGGGCTGCACACCGGCCGCGGCGAGTTTTGCCATGGTGGCCACGAAGTTGCTGCCCGCGCCGATGACCCAGCTGGTGCGCACCACGTAGTGCCGGGGCACGGTGGCTGCCACGGCGTCCCCTGCGGCCTTGGATTGCCCGTAGACGCCCAAGGGGGAGAACGGTTCGTCCTCGTCATGGATTTCCACGGTGCCGTCAAAGACGTAGTCGCTGGAGATGTGCACCAAGGTGATGTGGTGTTCGGTGCACTTCCGCGCCAGGCCCGCCACGGCCGAGACGTTCACGGCCCAGGCCGCGGCCCGCCCGGCGCCGGTTTCGGCGGCGTCGACCGAGGTGTAGGCGGCGGCGTTGATCACGGTGTCGTAGCGGGCGAAGTCGACCCCGGCAAACGGGGTCTCTTCGGCCAGGTCCAGTTCCGTGCGGGTCGCGAACTCCACGTCCGGGTTCTGCGCGTGGAAGGTCCGCAGGGCTCGGCCGAGCTGGCCGTTGGCGCCCAGGATGAGGGTTTTCTTTCCCCGCATCGGGGTCACCGCGTCCAGGAAGGGGTGGTTTTTGTCCTTCTCCGATAACTCGGCCTTCTCCAGCGGGATGGGCCAGGGGATGTTGGCGGCGGGGTCGGCAAGGTTCAGGAAGGTGTAGTGGTGGGCGGCGTCCGCGGACCAGTGGTCATTGACGAGGTACGTGTATGCGGTGTTGTTTTCCAGGGTTTGAAAGGCGTTGCCGACCCCGGCGGGGATGTAGATCGCGGTGGAGGGGTCCAGCACGGTGGTGAACACCGCCCCGAAGG
>JBAUMA010000479.1:0-5131 GCA_049578485.1 Specibacter sp. | reverse complement strand
CATCAGCCCCCGGCCGCGACCGGCGGCCCTGCGCCTACCCGGGCACCGGACCGGCAGCCAGGTACTCCGCACTGGTCAGCACCCGGCACACGGGCTGGAGCAGTTCCAACAGTGCGAGGGTCTGCTGCTGGGCCTCGTCGCTGACCGCGGCGCAGGCGTCGGCGATCACGGTGACGTACCGGCCGGCGTCGACCGCCCCCAAGGCGGTGGAGAGCACACAGCAGTCGGTGGCCACCCCGGTCAGGACCAGTTCGCCGCCCACCGGGATCAAGGCCGCAAGGTCGGGACCCCACTTGGAGAACGTGGTTTTGGAAATGATGCTGCTACCGGACGGCACGTCCAAGGTAATGTCCCATTCAGGGGCGTCGGGCGGCAGCAGCATCTCGTTCCAGCGCTCGTAGTACTGCTGCCAGGCACCCTTGACATCCTGCGGATCGGCAACGAAGCGGGTGTAGACGGCGGGTCCGGCAATCCGGGCCTGCAGGCCTGTGATGACGGGAACTATTTCCTCGTACCGCGGCACGCACCACTGGCTGCCGCCGTCGCGGAATCCGCCTTGCATGTCGATGACCACCAGGGTTGCCGCGCCCCGTCCGGTGGTGCCCATCAGGACTCCATGGCGGGTGCGGCCATGGACTCTTCAACCACGTCGCGCCCGGCTTTTCCCTCGCGGGTCAACCTCGAGAGCGGGCGCAGCCTGTAGGTGGCCAGGTACACGAGCAGGGCGATGCCGGCGGCGACGAACATGCTCAGGTCACCGGCATTGGGGAAGGCAGCCGCAAACGGTCCCGTGTAGAGGGAGGATACCCAGAACGGCACCGAACCCAGAACGCCTGCGGCCCAGGCGACGAAGCCCCATTCAAATTTCCGCGACTTGTCGAAGAGTTGGGCCATGCCCTGCCTGCTCTGCCGGACACCCAGGTAGTAGTCGCAGATCAGGACAGTGGCGAAGGGGGCAATGAAGTAGGCGGTCAGGTTTAGGAAGACGGAGAACCCCTCGTAGATGCCGTTCTGGCCCCACAACGCCACCAGGTAGGAGGCCACGCAAATCAGCACGACGCCGGTGCTGCGCTTGATCGGTACACCCATGGTCTGGATGGAGATGGCGCCGCCGTAGACGTTGAGGAAGTTCTGCGAGAAGGAGGAGATGGCGATGGTCAGCAGGCCTGGGACAGCCCAGGGGCCCATCAGCTGGTTCAGGGCCACGATGGGGTCGGAACTGCTGGCCGTTCCTGCCAGGATGACGCCAACGATTCCCATCCAGGAAACGGTGACGAAGTTGCCCAGCATGGTGAAGATGCCGGCGTTGCGTCGGGTCACCTGTGTGTCCGGAAGGTACCGGGAGTAGTCGGAGGCGAACGGCAGCCAGGCCACCAGAAACGCCAGGAAGTAGCCGAAGAACGTGATCCAGCTGCCCGCCCCGATGAAGCCCTCGGCGTGCGGGTTCGCGGTCAGGTTCACGCCACCGCGGGAAACCGTAACGATGGTGATCATGATGAAGGCCAGGAACAAGACGACCGCCAGGATGCGCTGCAGGAAGTGGATCAGGTTGTAGCCGATCACGGCCACGGCCAGCTGCAGCAGCATGAGCACGAGGGCCGTGATCCAGAACGGCAGCCCGGTCATCTCCGCGATGGCCTTGCCGCCCAGGATGACCGTCACGGCCGCCCAGCCGACCCCGGCGAACACGTTCACATACGCCACGGGGAAGAGGTTGCCGATGAAGCCGAGCGGGCCGCGGGCCTGCATTTGCTGCGGCACGCCCAGCCGGACGCCCATCCGGGACATGATGCCCATGGTGGTTGAACCGATCAGTGCACCGGCGATGATGGCCGTGACGGCCCCCGCCATGGACAGCCCGAAGTAGGTGGCGCTGAAGCCCAGCACAATGATGGGGAAGTTCATGCCCGCGGCAAACCAGATGAAGAATTGGGAGCTGGCCTTGCCGTGGCGTTCAACTTCCGGAATGTGTTCCACGCCGTACGGTTCAACCTTGGTAAGGCTGTCCCGATACCCCCGGTCGTCGGCAGTACTTGATTCGTCTACACGCGCCATTGCGGTTGTCCAATCACGAAGAATTTCGGCAACAGGGTGCCCTCCAGCGTCGCGTGCACCTAAGGACAGGTGCCGCGGCTGGATTGAAATTGTGTCTTTTAGGGTGGTGCAATGCCTGGCCGAAGTGCGGCCGGCAATGCGGGAAAGTGCGAAAGCCGGTGGTGCCAAGAGATTGTTGGTGAGGACCCGACGTCGTGCCTTAGCTGCGGTCGATGGCCGAATCCATCATGACTTCCCTGGCCGAGGTGACCACATGGTCGCGCATGGCCAGTTCGGCCCCCATCCCGTCCTTTTGCGTAATCAGCTCCAGGACGCGCCGGTGTTCGGACGTGGAGGTGGCAAGCCGGCCGGGATGCTGGACGGACTTGAGCACGAGCCGGTGGTAGGCCATCTGGTTCATCAGCGTCCGGTAGTGTTCGGCAAGTTTGCGGTTGTCGGCGCCGGCAACGATTGTCTCGTGGAAATCGTGCACCAGGCCGGCGTAGGCAACAGAGTCGTTGCGCCGGACCGCCAGTTCGGAAGCCTCGACGTTGCCCAACAGGGACGCCAGCTCGGGGATGTTCCCGCGCCGGGCCATGAGCCGGGCGGCCATGCCTTCCAGGGTTTCCTTGACCTCAAACATTTCAATGATTTCGCGCCGGGAGATTTCCCGGACGAATGTGCCGACCTTCGGCCGGATCTCCACGAGGCCTTCAATTTGCAGTTGCTTGAGCGCCTCGCGGACGGGTGTGCGGCTGACTTCGAAGTATTCGGCCAGCTTGACTTCGGAGAGTGCCGTGCCCGGGGTGTACTCGCCGCCGAGGACGAGTTCGCGGATGCGGTCCAACAACGCGATGTCATTAAGGTCTCCGACGGTGCCGGGGTTTGCTGTGTTCTGGGTCACGATGCTCTCTTGCATGGTAGAAACTGTATTTATTGATCCAGGGGGATGTCAATAGATTTTCCGAAATTGCCTGCTTCTTTGCGGAAAATCCGGTAATTCTTTGACTGCTTGCGCTACGTGCTGCCGAATACCCACCCCGGCAAGTTATCAACGATCTCGCCACGTACCATACAAGCTCAGGGTGGCAGGGCGTCCATCTCGGCCAGCGTGAGGTCCCCCGTGGCCCAATGGGCCCGTGGGATCTCACGCACGATGACCCTGATGTGCTCCGGCTTGGCGTTGACGGTGCGTTCCACGGCGGCGTGGAGCTCGTGGATCAGGGCGCGAATCTGTTCCGGCGTCCGCCCGGCGGACACGGAGACTTCAACCAGCGGCACGGCTCAGCTTCTCATGATGAAGGGGTCGGCCACGGGCTCTTCATTGGTGTTGATCCACACACTCTTGAGCCGGGTGTACTCCCGAATCGTTTCAGTGCCGTGCTCGACGCCCACACCGCTGTTCTTGAACCCCTGGCGAGGGGACATGGGAGACATGGCCCGGTACGTGTTGACCCAGATGGTGCCGGCGTCGAGGCGTCCGGCCAGCCGGTGGGCTCGGGACAGGTTCTGCGTCCACAGGCCGGCCGCCAGCCCGTATTCGGTATCGTTGGCCAGCCGGACCACCTCGTCCTCGGTCTCGAACGCCATGATGGCGGCCACGGGGCCGAAGATCTCCTCGCGGACCACGCGCATGCTGTTGTCGACGCCGGTGAGCACGGTGGGCTCGTAGAAGTAGCCGCCCAGCCCGCCGTCGCTGCGGCGCCCGCCCGTGAGCACCGTAGCGCCTTCGCTGACGCCCAGGTCCACGTAGCCGGCCACCTTCTCGCGCTGGTCCCCGAACGCCAGCGGGCCCAGTTCGGTGGCGTCGTTGAGGGGATCGCCGATCACAATGCTGCGCGCCCGCTCGGTGACGCGCTCCAGAAGTTCGTCGTACACGGACTTGTGCGCAAAGACGCGGCTGCCGGCGATGCAGGTCTGCCCGGCGGCCGCGAAGATGCCCGCCACCACACCCATGGACGCATTGGCGACGTTGGCGTCGTCGAACACGATGTTGGGAGATTTTCCGCCCAATTCCAGGGTGGAGCCGATGAACCGCGACGCCGTGCTGGCCGCGATCCGGGAGCCGGTCAGGGTGCTGCCGGTGAAGGAGACCTTGGCCAGCTTGGGGTGTTCCACCAGGGCGGCGCCTGCTTCAGCGCCGAAGCCGGTGACCACGTTGACCACGCCCGGCGGGAAGCCGGCCTCGGCCGTCAGCTCGGCCAGCCGCAGCACGGTGGCGGAGGTGTATTCCGAGGGTTTGATGACAATCGTGTTGCCGGCGGCCAGTGCGGGCGCCAGCTTGCTGGTGGTCAGCGTCAGCGGCGAGTTCCACGGCGTGATGGCTCCCACCACTCCCAGCGGTTCGCGGGTGGTGTAGTTGAGCACCCGCCGGTCCGACGTCGGGATGACGTCGCCCTGGATCTTGTCGGCCAGGCCGGCGTAATAGTAGTAGTACTCGGGCAGGGCGGCGAGCTGGCCGCGCATTTCGCGCAGCAACTTGCCGTTGTCCAGGGTCTCCATCCGGGCCAGTTCCTCGGCATGCTCGCCGATCAGGTCGCCCAGCCGGCGCAGCAGGTGGCCGCGCCTGGTCTGGCTGAGGTCCCGCCAGCGGGGGTCCTCGAAGGCGGCCTGGGCGGCGTCGACGGCCTTGCCCACGTCCTCGGCGTTGCCGCGGGCGGCGCAATAGAGGACGTCCAGGGTGGCGGGGTTGGTGCTTGGGAAGTATTCACCGGAGGACGGCGCCACCCATTGCGCCCCAATGAAATGCTGGTATTTCTTCTCATTCGTCATGGAAAGTCCCTTCGATGAACGTGGTCAGGGCCGCCGCGAACTCGTGCGGCTTTTCGAGAGGCAGCATGTGCCGGGCCCGGGGTACGACGACGGCGGTGCAGTGCGGAATGGCTGTCGCGAGCCGGCGGGCCATCCCCGGTGTGGAGCCGGGATCCAACTCGCCCGTGATGGCCAGGGACGGCGCCGTGATCCGGCCCAGTTCCGGGGAAATGTCGGCGTCGGCCGTGGCGAAGACGCGGTAGCAATTCTGGTAGGAGCCGACGTCGTTGGCCAGCAGGGTGGCCTCCGTGGCGGCGGCCAGCTCCGGATCGGAGCCGTCCGGGAA
>JBAUMA010000478.1:0-2541 GCA_049578485.1 Specibacter sp. | reverse complement strand
AGTTGCGGTCTGGCTGGCAAGACGGCCCAAGACAACGTCGTTGGCATCGATGATGTGCCACTGACGGTTGATATCGCCGGGCTTCGGGGTATACGTACGCACGGTTTTTGCCTTCGTTTCTTGTTCTTAGGTGGTGTCACAGATGGTTGACACCTGCTATCTATGCGTTTACCGGAACAGAGGTGAGGGCTCTAACACCAGTTATCCATACACTTCCCGATTACGCCCTACGAATGTGTGATCCTGCAACCGGACCTTCAAGGGCGCGTGGTATCGAGATAGGACACGCACAACGACTACCAACGATAGCGTTAATACTTGCCCCCGGTCAAAGCGAGACGTCGGCGGTGCCCGGAGTCACACGTCGGGAGCGCGCCAAAGTGGCGCGAACGTGCAAATCGTCGTCGTCGGGATAGTGCACTTGCTCCAAAATGAGCGGGTGCGGGGCCGACAGGACGGATTTTGCGTCCCTGGTCTTGGCCAAAAGCCGTTCATGCATCCAATCAGTGCTCTCCAGGCCCTCCCCCACCCTCAGCGCAGCCCCCGTCAGCGCCCTGACCATGTTGTGGCAGAAGGCATCCGCCTGGACATTGATATTAATCACACCCTCGTCGTCGCGGGTGAAATCCAAAGCCTGCAAGTCCCGCACGGTGGTGGAACCCTCACGCGGCTTGGCAAAGGAAAGGAAATCCTGCAAGCCCAGGAGCGGTTCCGCGGCCTTGTTCATGAGGCCCTCATCAAGGTCCCGCTTGTGCCACAGTGTCACGGCCCTTTGCAGCGGATCACGGCGCGTGGAGGCGTCCGCAATCCTGTAACTGTAGCGACGCCACATCGCGGAGAAGCGCGCGTCAAAGCCCAGGGGGGCAAGATCGGCCGCAAGGACCTCCACGGAGCCGTGCAGCTCCCCCAGCACCCACCCGAGGGCGCCGTTGAGGCGGCGGCGCAGGGACTCGCCGGGGACGGCGTCGTGCCCCCTCCTGAACCCGTCCCATTCCTCCGGGGTGACGTCCACATGGGCCACCTGGCCGCGGGCGTGCACACCGGTGTCCGTGCGCCCGGCCACGGTGAGCCTGGCGGGCCGGCGCAAAAGCATGGCGAGGGACTCCTCGATGACGCCCTGGACGGTGAGCACGGACGGCTGGATGCCCCAGCCGTTGAAGGGACTGCCGTCATAGGCGATGTCCAGTCGGACCCTGAGCAGGCCTCGGTATTCCGGCGTCATTTTCGGGTTGTGCATGATCTCAATTCTATCGTTGCAGACGAAAGGACCCGCCGCCCCTTCCGGGGTGACGGGTCCTTTGCAGCTAAAACAAAAGCTTGCGCTTAAGCCTTACTTGGTTTCTTCAGCAGCTGCTTCGTCAACCTCGGGAGCAGCTTCCTCAGCTACAACCTCGGTCTCGACAACTTCCTCAACCGGTGCTTCTTCAACCGGGGCAGCCTTGGCGGCGGCAGCGGTAGCTTCCTTCACAACGGCCTGCTTGGCGCTGACCGGCTCCAGAACGAGCTCGATGACAGCCATGGGAGCGTTGTCGCCCTTGCGGTTGCCGATCTTGGTGATGCGGGTGTAGCCGCCGTCGCGGTTCTCCACAGCCTTGGCGATGTCGGTGAACAGCTCATGGACAATGCCCTTGTCGCTGATCAGGCCGAGAACGCGGCGGCGGGAAGAGAGGTCTCCACGCTTTGCGAAAGTAACCAGTCGCTCTGCGTAGGGGCTCAGGCGCTTGGCCTTGGTCAAGGTGGTGGTGATCCGCTTGTGCTCGAACAGAGCAGCGGACAGGTTCGCGAGCATCAAACGCTCGTGAGCCGCTCCGCCTCCGAGGCGGGGACCCTTGGCGGGTGTAGGCATGGTGTTTCTCCTCAAGTGTCAGCCGAACCGCTGGCAGTCACATCAATTGTGACCGCCGCGGACGGCTAAAAATATGGTTGTTCGTCTTTAGAGTTCGTCGTCGCCGTAGGCGTCGTCGTTCTCATCAATGGCTGCGGCACGGGCGGCAAGGTCAAATCCTGGAGGGGAATCCTTCAGGGACAGACCGAGCTCAACCAGCTTTGCCTTTACCTCGTCGATGGACTTTGCACCGAAGTTGCGAATGTCCATCAGGTCAGCCTCGGAGCGAGCAACGAGTTCACCCACGGAGTGGATGCCCTCACGCTTGAGGCAGTTGTAGGAACGAACCGTAAGGTCCAGGTCCTCGATCGGCAGGGCCATGTCTGCGGCAAGAGCAGCATCCGTCGGGGACGGACCAATCTCAATGCCTTCAGCCGCGGTGTTCAGCTCGCGGGCCAATCCGAACAGTTCAACCAGCGTGGTGCCAGCGGAGGCAATGGCATCCCGCGGGGAGATTGCCTGCTTGGTCTCCACATCGACAATCAGCTTGTCAAAGTCAGTGCGCTGCTCGACACGGGTTGCTTCCACGCGGAAAGTCACCTTCAGAACGGGAGAGTAGATCGAGTCAACCGGGATACGGCCGATCTCGGAATCCAAGCTCTTGTTCTGTGCTGCCGAAACATAGCCGCGACCGCGCTCGATGGTCAGTTCGAGTT
>JBAUMA010000477.1:0-4260 GCA_049578485.1 Specibacter sp. | reverse complement strand
GCAATGTGATCAAGTCACCCTCGATCTCCATCTTGACACCAGTCAAAATCGGGAGAGTATCGTCCTTGCTGGAGGCGATGATGACCTGAGAAACAGCCTGGGCGAACGCTTCGCCGTCGACCGTTCCACTGAGCTCCGGAAGGGCTGGAAGTTCCGGGTAGTCGTGCACCGGCATGGTGGCCAGGTGGAAACGGCTGCTGCGGCAGGTGAGTGTGACCTTGGAGCCATCCGTTTCAATTTCCACGGGAGCTGAGGGCAGGCTCCGGCAAATATCTGCCAACAAACGACCCGAAACCAGGATGGTTCCTTCTTCGGTGATGTCCGCCGGGATTTCCAGGCGTGAGGAATTTTCGTAGTCAAAGCTTGCCAGGCTGAGTGTGCCGGCCTCTGCCTTGAGTAGCAAACCTGACAAAACTGGTACTGGCGGCCGTGGCGACAAAGAGCGGGCTGCCCAGCTAACTGCTTCGGTCAGTACATCCCGTTCAACTCGGAACTTCACGGAAGGGTGCCGCCTTTCATCATGCGAAAAGTGTGTGTTGCTGCTGATGGAGCCACCAAGCCGGTTCGGCGCTGTGGTCCACGTTTGGAATTACATGCTTGCAGACAGCTTAGCCCTTTGGCGAGCCGAGCCGAACATTGTCATTCGCCCCGTGGGGCCCGGATGGGAGGATCAGGAAAATGTTGTTTGAAACGAAGAATTTTTAGGATTCGTAGTGTTAATAAGTCCTGTGGATACTGTGGATAACCCCGCTCGTTTGCGTGATCGCGGCGATCTGCCTTGTGCACAATATGTGGGGCTGTCCCGCTTTGGGCTGTGGGGGACGGTGGAGAACTTTTCCCGGCAAATCCGGCGTCCACAGCCGGGTGTGTAGTTATCCGCAGGCTACCCCCACTTGTGCACTTAACTATCCACAGGCTTATCCACAGCTGTTAATTAGTGAAAATTTTTCGCCCGCTGCGCGGCCTAGCCCTCGCGCTGTTGCTGTTTGATCTTGTTGGTCAACTCGGTGACCTGGTTATAGATGGCCCGTCGTTCGGCCATCAACTCCCTGATTTTCCGGTCCGCGTGGATCACTGTGGTGTGATCGCGGCCACCAAATTCCTGGCCAATCTTCGGCAATGACATGTCGGTCAACTCACGGCACAGGTACATGGCAATCTGGCGGGCCGTGACCAGAGTCCTGGTGCGGGATTTGCTGCATAGCTCCTCCAAGGAGATGTTGAAGTACGCCGCTGTTTGTCCCAGGATCGCCGTTGAGGTGATCTCCTGGGCGCCGTCGTCGGTGATCAGGTCCTTCAACACCATCTCGGCAAGACCAACATCCACCGGCTGGCGGTTCAGGCTGGCAAACGCGGTGACGCGAATGAGGGCGCCTTCCAGCTCACGGATGTTGGTGGAAATCTTTGAGGCAATGTACTCCAGTGCGTCATCAGGAGCGGAAAGGCCCTCGCCAATGGCCTTCTTGCGCAAAATGGCGATCCGGGTTTCAAGTTCCGGGGGCTGTACATCGGTGAGTAGACCCCACTCAAAACGTGAACGCATCCGCTCCTCAAAGCCCTGCAACCGCTTGGGCGGCAGGTCGGAGGTGATGACAACCTGCTTGTTGTGGTTGTGGAGGGCGTTGAAGGTGTGGAAGAACTCCTCCTGTGTGGCGTCCTTGTTCGCGAGGAACTGGATGTAGTCAATGAGCAGGATGTCCACGTTGCGGTAGAGCTGTTTGAAGCTGGCACCTTCGTCGTCCCGGATGGAGTTGATGAAGTCGTTCGTGAATTCCTCGGAATTGACGTAGCGGACGCGGATTCCCGTGTACAGGCGGCGGGCGTAGTGCCCGATCGCGTGCAGCAGGTGGGTTTTGCCCAGTCCGGAATCACCGTAGATGAACAAGGGGTTGTAGGCCTTGGCCGGCGCCTCGGCCACCGCCACCGCGGCGGCATGGGCAAATCGGTTGGAGGAACCAATCACAAAGGAATCAAAGACGTACTTTGGATTCAGCCGGCCAAATTCCTGGGACGTGCTCGGGAGCATGGGGGAAGGCTTGGACGGGTTTTCGGTCCGTTCCACCCTGTCATGGCGCTCGGGGCGCTCGATTCGTTCGGAACGGGACGGAACCGGTTCCGGGGCGACGTCATCTTCCTTGACCGGAGGCACCAAATCGGCATTGACGCTGAATGCGCAGCTGATTTCCTCGGGGAAGACCTGGCGGAGGGCATCGACCAGTGCCGTGTTGAGCTGCGTCTGGAGGACCTCACGCGTCAGTTCATTGGGGACGGCAACCAGCAGGGTGTTGCCAATGAGTCCTTGTGGCTGGGTGAGCACCACAAAACCTCGCTGACGTGGAGAAACTCGCTCATCCTGTTCCAAAATGCGGATGACTCGTCGCCAGGAACTTCCGACGTCATTGATCTCCTCAGTGCTCATCGACTGGTCCACCCTTACTCCCGGAACGGTTTCCCGTGCCGGCATCTTGTATTTGCACGCCCTGTGGGCGTGACGTCCCTTACATTCCCGGGGCATTGCCGGGGACTCGGTGAGGGAGTGTCAACATCCTTCATCCACAGAGTTATTCACAGCCAGTGGATAACTTGCCACTGGCCTAGCCTAAAGGATGAAAAGCCCAGAAGATAGCGAGGAAAACGCCTTGTGGATAAATGTCACAAATGGGCACCTGGGGAAGGGTGTCATGCACAGTTTGTCCACGGGTTATCCACCGAATTGCGCACAGGCCCACACGATTGTGCGCAGACACCCTCGGCTTGCTGGGACGGTTGACTGGATCGCCGCAGTTTGACTGTGGAGGCCAAAATGACCTAACGTTGTGAAGTCCCATGTGTCTGCTTTGCGCACCTGCGCATGCTCCTTGTACCTAAGGAGTGAAAAGCGGGCATCCATATACTTAGCGTCGGCCCCTTTCTTCCCTGTTAGCTTCGGGCAAGGCGCATCTTTGATTGTCTTGGAGTAACTACCGTGAGCAAGCGGACTTTTCAGCCGAACAACCGCCGTCGTGCCAAGAAGCACGGTTTCCGTCTTCGCATGCGTACCCGTGCAGGCCGCGCCATTTTGGCAGCGCGCCGTGGCAAGGGTCGCATCGAGCTGTCGGCCTAAACCAATAACTGCTTGACGATCCGTCGAGCCTTACAGAAGTAGCGGTTGATCGCAAGGTGCTGGCCACCGAACATAGAATGCGGACATCCGCCAACTTCTCACATACTGTACGTTCCGGCGTCCGCAATGGACGCCGGAACTTAGTGTTATATGTGGCATCCTCTTTGCCCGATGCGCCCAGCCAGGTTGGATTCATCGTGGCGAAGACTGTTGGGAACGCTGTGACCCGCAATCTCGTTAAAAGGAGACTGCGGGAAATTGCCGTCGAGACAATTCGCCGCCATCCATACGGCATCAACGTCGTGGTTCGGGCCCTGCCCGCTTCCGCCGACGCCGTATGGGGCGATCTTGTCAGCGACTACCAGCGGGCATTTTCCAAGGCTGCGTCCCGTTTGTCGGGCCAGCCCGGTGAAAGTGGCAAAACGGGTGCCGCTGCACCTGCAGCGGTGGAGGCCTGCGTGTCGAAAGGAGATGATGTCCGTGACCCAAGCGAAGCTTGAGCATGGCACCTTGGGGGGCCTGGCCGTCGTCGGACGCTTCCTGTGGCATCTTCCCCAAAATATCTTGATAGCTGTCTTGAAACTGTACCGGCAATTCATCTCGCCCATCTATGGGCCGGTGTGCCGGTTTTTTCCGTCATGTTCGGCGTATGCCCTGGAGGCTGTTACCGTTCACGGGGCCGTAAAAGGCAGCTGGTATGCGGCATGTCGCGTTGTGCGGTGCCATCCTTGGAATTCCGGTGGCATTGATCCGGTGCCCGCGCCGGCCCATATCCATTGGGAAGATCCCTCCAAGGTCCCCTTCATTGTCCAGCTGAACCACCCGGATTACTTCCTGGCAGCCCAGTCGGATACACAAAGCCGCCCGGCGGCTTGAGGAGAATAGAAAAGAAATATGGACTTCTTCGGGACGATTCTGGCCCCCTTCAAATGGCTCGTGTCATGGATCATGGTGCTCTTCCATGACGGACTGACCTTCCTGGGACTGCCCGCTGCCTCCGGCATCACGTGGACCCTGTCCATCATCGGCCTGGTGCTGGTGATCCGTGCGGCGCTGATCCCTGTTTTCGTCAAGCAGATTAAGGCCCAGCGCGGTATGCAGGCGCTGCAGCCGGACATGAAGAAGCTCCAGGCCAAGTACAAGGGCAAGACGGACCA
>JBAUMA010000476.1:0-1512 GCA_049578485.1 Specibacter sp. | reverse complement strand
GCGGAACAGCGGGGCAAACCAGGCGTTCTTGGTGATGTAGTCGTTGACGGCCTTGGCCTTCTCCCCGCTCTGCTCGCCGGCATTTTGGACGGCGCCGATCAGGGTTGTCAGCTCAGGGGTCTGGCTCTTGAACGGGTTGTACAAGGCAGTCGTGGAAATCATCTGGTTGATGGCAACCCACGGCTCGCCCTGGTAGAGCTGGAACGGCGCCGCCGCGAACTTGCCGGCCGCAAAGTCCGAGACAATATTGGCCGGCGGGATAGTTTCCGCCTGAACCTTGATGCCGATGTCACCGAGCTGCTGGGTAATGACCGCAACGATGCTCTCGTAGCCGGAGAACACCGGAATCTTCAAGGTGAAGCCATTGGCGTATCCGGCCTCGGCCAGCAGGGCCTTGGCCTTGGCGGGGTCATAAGGGTAGGTGTTGTCCAGGTCCTGGACGTAGGCGCCGCTGGCCGGGCCGAACACCTGGTTCGTTACAGTGCCCTCTCCGAGGTACTGCTGGGCCAGGATGGTCTTGCGGTCAAAGGCGTAGTTGATGGCCTGGCGCACCTTGACGTTGGCCAAAGCCGGGTTCATCTTGCCGTCACGGTCGAAGAGCAGCAGGCCCTGCCAGTCCGTCTGGTTCTTGTGGGCCACCATGCCGGCAGCCTCGGCCTGCTTGCCCGTCTTGGGGTCCAGCAGCCCTGCGTCTACCTGGCCGGAGACCAGGGCGTTGGTACGTGCCGTCAGATCAACCAGGTACTTGATGGTGATCTTGTCGAACTTCTGCAGATCCTTGTCCCAGTAGCCGGCGCGCTTGGTGAAGACGTACTGCGAGCCCTTGACGGAATCCTTGGCGTCGAAGACGTAAGGGCCGGAGCCGTCGGGGGCCGTCTTGATGCCGGCGGTGCCGATGGCCTTGGGGCTGGCTTGCAGGCCCAGGGCCTGGGTCAAGTAATAGGTGAACGCAGGGTCGGGGGCCTTCAAGGTGACGGCCACGGTGGCCGCGTCCACCACGGCGACGCTCTTGATGGAGGCACCCTGGTAGGAGTCCTGGCCGTTGGCCGTCTTGAAATGGTCCAGGTTGGCCTTGGCGGCCGTGGCGTCGAACTTCGTGCCGTCGCTAAAGGTGACGTCGGTGCGCAGCTTCAGCGTCAGGACGGTTTGGTCCGTGTTGTACTCCCACGACGTGGCCAGCATGGGATCGAGCTTGCCATCGGGCGCCCGGCGGATCAGCGTGTCATAGGCTGCCTGGTAGAACGGCATGGTGTGCCCGATGTGCGCGTCGGTGGGATCGAAGGTCTTCAAGTCCTGAACACTTGCCAGGGTCAGCGTCGTTGCGGGCGCGCCGGCTTCGCCACCGCCGGCCGTGCCCCCGCCGCCACAAGCGGTCAAGGCAATCGTTGCCGCGGCGATGGCCGCCATCGCAGCATATTTTGGACCAAACTTCATTGTTGGCTCCTTGTTCATAAGGATGGATGTTTATAAGGACTGATATCGAAGAAACTGGTGTGGCGTGCGCCACATCTC
>JBAUMA010000475.1:0-23834 GCA_049578485.1 Specibacter sp. | reverse complement strand
TCCTGGTGTTGGACGAGGCAACAAGCGCCCTGGACGTGTCGGTGCAGAGCCAGGTCTTGGACCTGATCGATGCAATCCGAGCCGAAAAGGGCCTGACGATCGTCTTTGTCAGCCATGACCTGGCCGTGGTGCGCCGCGTCTGCGAAGTGTCGGTCGTGCTGCAGGCCGGCGCGGCGGTCGAGGCCGGGAACACCAGGAGCCTGCTCGATGACCCGCAACATCCGTACACGCGCCTGCTCATCGACTCCATCCCCCGGCCGGAGTGGAAGCTCGCCGGGGTCAAATAGCCGGGGTGAAATAACCGGGGAACGGTTTCCCTGTTCAGGCGAACGCAAAGGGAGGGCCGACGGTGGAACGAAAGTTCCATCGTCGACCCTCCCCTACGCGGGAAAAATTACTCGGCGGCAGCCAGTTGGCCGCAGGCGCCGTCGATTTCCTTGCCGCGGGTGTCGCGCAGGGTGGTGGGCACGCCGGCCTCGATCAGGCGGTCGATGAACTCCTGCATGACTTCCGGCTCGGAGGAGGTCCAGATGGAGCCCGGGGTCGGGTTCAGCGGGATCGGGTTCACGTGGACCCAGCCGCGCCCGCGCTGGTTGAGCTTCTTGGCCAGCAGGTCCGCACGCCACGGGTGGTCGTTCATGTCCTTGATCAACGCGTACTCGATGGAGACGCGGCGTCCGGTGACCTTGTAGTAGTTGTAGGCGGCGTCGAGCGCCTCATCAACCTTCCACTGGGAGTTGACCGGGATCAATTCGTCGCGCAGCTCGTCATCCGGTGCGTGCAGCGACAGCGCGAAGGTGATGGCGATGCCTTCTTCGGCCAGCTTGTTGATCGCCGGAACCAGGCCCACGGTGGAGACGGTGATGCCGCGGGCGGACATGCCCAGGCCCTCGGGACCGTCGGCCACCATGCGGTGCACGGCCTTCATGACGCGCTTGTAGTTGGCCAGCGGCTCACCCATGCCCATGAAGACGATGTTGGTGACCCGCTCGGCGTCGTGCCCGCCATCGCGGCGCAGGTGGCCCAGGCCGCCTTCGGCGATGACCCGGTTGGCCTGGACGATCTGGTCAAGGATCTCTGCGGTGGACATGTTGCGGGTCAGCCCGGCCTGCCCGGTGGCGCAGAACGGGCAGTTCATGCCGCAGCCGCACTGGCTGGACACGCACAAGGTGACGCGGCCCGTGTAGCGCATGAGGACGGATTCGACGAGGGAGCCGTCAAAGAGCCGCCACAGGAACTTGATGGTGTCGCCGTTGTCCGTGGTGAGCCGCTTGACCTCGGTCAGCAGCTTCGGGAACATGGTGTCCACGATCTCGGCGCGGCGGTCCTTGGGGAGGTCGCTCATCAGCTCGGGATCGGTGGTGTAGTGCTGGAAGTAGTGCACGGAAAGCTGCTTGGCCCGGAATGCCGGCAGCCCCATCTCCTTGAACTTTTCCTCACGCTCGGGCAGCGTCATGTCCGCCAGGTGCACCGGCGGCTGGGACACGCGCGGGGACTTGAACTGCAGCAGCGGCCGGCCACCCGGGTCCTTTGCCTGCTTCCAGCCCTCGGTGGCAGGCATGACCTGCGCCGGCCGGCGGGCGGCTCGCGTCGTGGTGGCAGTCGCGGCGGGAGCGTCGACGGCGGGGCTGGGAATGTTTTTGGGGGAAGTCATCCTTTCCATTGTCCCCCACGCAGCCCGCCCTGTCCCGTCTTGGATGCCAAGATCACATTTACTGCCGGGACGGGGCGGTTGCCGGCGGTGATTATTGGCCGGGATTTACTGAGCTGTGCCCTGGTATCCGGCCGCGCCGAAAGCCGCCGGGAAGTGCCGGCGCCACTGATCGAAGGGAGCTAGTCAACAAACTCCGACTGAGTTTCGATGAAGTCCCACTCCCCCGGCGTCAACGTTCCCGCCGCCACGTCACCGCCGGCCGCGGTCACGGCCGCCAGGACATGCTCCGGCACGGCACCGGCGCCCACATTCTCGCGCAGCCACTGCTTTGCCGGCAGGTCCAGCTCAAGCCACCACAGATGAATTTCCACTTTGGCCACCCCCTCGGATGTTCTTCAACGCTATGCCTGTTGGGGGCGCGATTCAATGGATCACGGCGCTAGAGAATCAGCGACGCCAGGACAAGGACGACGGCGAGCAACGGGAAGGTGAGCTGAACCAGGGCCGCTTTGGCCTTGGCCGGCGAGGAGACCAGCAGCACCAGCCCCGCGGCAAGCATGGAGCCACAGCCGGCCAGCACGAGGGCGGCGCCCACGCTGTGGTGCCCGGACGCGGCCGCGATGATTCCGGCAACGGCAACCACGGCCAGGAACAAGTTGTAGAAACCCTGGTTGAAGGCCATTTCCTTCGTGGCATTCGCGTCCGCCTCGGAGGTGCCGAAGGTCTTCCGTGTGGCAGGTGCCGTCCACCGCAGGGATTCAAGCACAAAAATGTAGACATGGACCAGGGCCGCCAAGGCGGCGAAAATGAGGGCGGTGGTGAGCATCAAGGATCCTTTGGTGGGTGTTCGGTGCGCTTAGCCGCGCGGAATGTTGCGAAGGTTCGATCGGGCCATGCTGACAACCTCGCCGGCGCCCTTGTTCAGGACGATCTTGGACATGGCCGTGGCAAAGCCGATCACCTGCCCGCCCTTGAGCTTTGGCGGGATGGACAGCGCGGCGGGGTCGGTGATCAATTCCACCAGCGACGGGCCGTCGTGGGCGAAGGCGGCCGTATAGGCGTCGGCGATGGCGGCCGGGTCGGTGACCCGCACTGAGTGGAAGCCCAGTGCCGCGGCCACACCCGCATAGTTGACGTCGGGGACGTCCACGCCAAAGTCCTGCAGGCCGTCCACGAGCATCTCCAACTTGACCATGCCCAGGGTGGAGTTGTTGAACACCACCACGTTGATGGGCAGTTTGTGGGTGGCGGCGGTGATCAATTCCCCCAACAGCATGGACAGTCCGCCATCGCCGGAGATGGAGATGACCTGGCGGTCCGGGAAGGCCGACTGGACTCCGATTGCCTGCGGCAAGGCGTTGGCCATGGAGCCGTGCAGGTAGGAGCCGATCAGTCGCCGGGTCCCCAGCGGGTTGATGTAGCGGGCGCTCCACACATTGCACATGCCGGTGTCGGCCGTGAAGATGGCGTCGTCGGCGGCAATCTCATCCAGCAGGGACGCCGCATACTCCGGATGGATGGGCACCAGCTTGTCGGCCTTGCGCGTGTAGGCGCCCACGGCCTTGTTCATGAGGCGGTCATGCTTTTTCAGGATTCCGTCCAGGAACTTCGAGGACTTTTTGGCCTCCACGAGGGGCAGCAGTGCCGCGATGGTGGGCAGCACGTCGCCGTGGACGGCGATGTCCACATCCGTCCTGCGTCCGAGGTGTTCGGGGGCCCTGTCCACCTGTGCGGTGCGGGTCCCGGGCAGGAACTGGTCGTAGGGAAAGTCCGTGCCCAACAGAATCAGCAGGTCCGCGTCGGCGATTCCCTCGGCCGCCGCACCATAACCGAGCAGCCCCGTCATACCGATGTCGTAGGGGTTCCCGTATTGGATGAAGTCCTTGCCGCGCAGGCTGTGCCCAATGGGTGCCTTGATTTTCGCGGCCAGGGCCACCACCTCGTCATGGGCGCCCTGCACGCCGGCGCCGGCAAAGATGGCCACCTTGTCCGCACCGTTGATGGCCGCGGCAAGCTCCCTGACGCTTTCGGCGTCGGGCACCAGGGTGGCCGGGCGCACCGGGCGGGCCATGGGCGACGGCGCGGAGGCGGGCAGGCTGGCTACATCCCCCGGCAGGGTCACCACGGCCACCCCGCGCAACCCCACGGCATGCTGGATGGCATTGTGGAGCACCCGCGGCGCCTGATCGGAGGAGCTGACGAGCTCGGAGTAGACGGAGCATTCCTCAAAGATCCGATCCGGGTGGGTCTCTTGGAAGAAGCCGCTGCCGATCTGTTTGCTGGGAATGTGCGAGGCGATGGCCAGGACGGGCGCGCCGCTGCGATTGGCGTCGTAGAGGCCGTTCATCAGGTGCAAATTGCCCGGCCCGCAGGAGCCTGCACACACGGCGAGTTCACCCGTCAGCTGGGCTTCCGCGCCGGCGGCGAAGGCGGCGGCTTCCTCGTGGCGGACGTGGATCCAGTCGATTCCGCCGTTGCTGGAACCGCCGGTTTTCCGCACCGCATCGACCAGCGGGTTCAGGCTGTCCCCCACAATCCCGTAAATGCGCCGCACTCCGGCGGACTGCAACTGCTCGATGAGTTGGGTGGCAAGTTCCTTGGCCATGGATGGCTCCCTGGTGGTTGGGTGAGGCTCGCGGACGGTTAGGGCCAATATATCCCCCGGACCGTTTAGACCAACCCTACGGGCAACGCCCACTTCATCCCACCCCAGAACACGGGGCACAGCCCTGCCGCGGGACCTCGTGAGGATGTGATCCGGGGCGCCCTCTTTGCCGCCGGGGCCTGGTCTGCCGAGCGCTGAGGCACCGAAAACGGGGCCAACTCGCGAACGCACCGATAAGGTACACCGTTTTCGCGAGTTGGCCCCGTTTTCAATGGAACTACAGTTACCTGGCCGTCGCTGCGGCCTTTGCGGTCTCCACGACGTCGCGCACTGCCGGGAACAACGGATGCTCCGGCGCCAGGCCCGTAATCCGCGCGGTGGCGTCGTCGGCCGTGTGGGAGCCGAGGATTTCAGCCAGTTCGGCCACCTCGGCGTCGCCCTCCGCGGTGAAGCGCAGCGCCGCGCCAATGGCCTGCAGCAATGCGACAGGCACGACGCCGTTTTCGGCCAGTTCCGCCGCCGGCCCGATGAACCGCTCGTGGCGGCTGAGCTTGCGCATGGGCGCCCGGCCCACCCGTGACACCGTGTCCGGCAGGTACTCATTGGAGAACCGCACCAGGATCTTTTGGACGTAGGCTTCCTGTTCGGCCTCGGCAAACTCGTGCTTCTTGACCAACAGCCCCTTGGTTTCCTCCAGCACGGCCTGCACCTTGGCCTTCACGCCGAGGTCGGCCATGGCGTCGGAGATCTTTTCAATTCCGGCCGCGTAGCCAAAGTACGCCGTGGCGGCGTGCCCGGTGTTCACCGTGAACAGCTTGCGCTCAATGTAGGGCGCAAGGTCGTCCACGAAGGTCACCCCGCCGATGGTCGGCTCACCACCGTTGAAGGGGGTTTTGTCGATGACCCATTCAAAGAACGTCTCCACCGTGACGTCCAGGCCCTGTCCGGGCGCCTGGTTGGGCACAATCCTGTCCACGGCCGTGTTGGCAAAAACGGTACGCGCATCAACGGCGGCGGCATCCATCGCGGCGTCGCCGCGGATGGCGGCCTCGAGGATGTCCGTGGCGTTGATCGCGTTCTCGCAGGCCATAACCTGCAACGGGGCCAGCTCGCTGGACCGTGCCGCGATGCCGCGGGCAATCAACGGTGCAACGAACTTCAGGATGTTCGGCCCCACCGCGGTGGTGACCATGTCCGCCGTCGCAATTTCTGCGACAACGGCGTCCGGTGCGGCGGCGGAGTTCAAGGCACGGAAGTTGTCCACCGTGTGCACGGCCGGATTGTCGCCCACTTCATGGACGTTGTAGCTGTCCGCCGCGGCAAGCTCGTTGATGAGGGCCTCGGCCACGTCGGCAAAAACCACCTCGTAGCCGGCCTTGTGGAGCAGCAGGCCCACGAATCCGCGGCCGATGTTGCCGGCACCAAAATGAACGGTTTTCACTATGCGTTGACCTTTCCAAAGATGTCCAGTACTTCATCGACGCTGGTGGCGTTTTCCAGCCGAGCCACCTGTTCCTTGTCGGTGAAGACGCGGGCGATCGAGGACAGGATGGCCAGGTGCTCATTGTTCACGCCGGCCACGCCCACCACGAACTTCACGGGCTTGCCGTTCCAGTCGATGCCGTTCGGGTAATGGATGATCGACACGGCCGAGCTGGCGATATTGCCCTTGGCCTCGTTGGTGCCGTGCGGGATGGCCAGGAAGTTGCCCATGTAGGTGGACACCGATTCCTCGCGCTCGTGCATGGCAGAGACGTACGCGGCATTCACGGCGCCGCGGGCCAGCAGGAGTGCCCCGGCCTCGTCGATGGCGCCGTCGCGGGTGGTGGCGGTGCCGTACAGGATCACGCTCTCGCGGGCCAGGATGTTGCTGCCCGCGACTTCCTCTTCCGCCACAGCAGGCGCAGCACCGGGAACGGGAGCCGAGTTGCTGGTACGGACCAGCTCCACGATTTCCTCATAGCGCGGACTGTTCATGAAGTTGTCCACCGCGAAGTGAACGGCGCTGGCCGTGACCGGCGTGGCCCTGGCGGCCAGGTCCTGGTGGGTTACGACGACGTCGTACGTGTCGGTCAGGTTCGAGATGGCCGAGTTGGTGACCTTGACGTTCGGGAAACCGGCCTTCTTGATCATGTTGCGCAGCACCGAGGCGCCCATGGCGCTGGAGCCCATGCCGGCGTCGCAGGCAAAGACGACGGTGCTGATAGGACCGTTCACTGCGGCCCCTGCCAGGGCGAAGGAGACGGAGCTCTTCTTGCCCTTCAGGGCCTCCATCTTGGCCGTGGCGTCGCCCAGGCCGTCGCTGTCCTCGGCGATGGGGCTGATCTTCAGGATGAAGGAGCCGATCAGGAAGGAGACGGCGGCCGCCGCCACAACGGACAGGGCAATACCGATGTAGCTGTCCCGCGACGTCATGGCAAAGACGGCGAAGATGCTGCCCGGGGCTGCCGGGGCCACCAGGCCGGATTTGGTGATGACCAGCATGAGGATGCCCGTCATGCCGCCGCCGATGGTTGCCAGGATCATGACCGGCTTCATCAGGATGTAGGGGAAGTAGATTTCGTGGATGCCGCCTAGGAACTGGATCACTGCGGCGCCGGGGGCGGAAGCCTTGGCCAGGCCGCGGCCGAAGAAGGAGTAGGCGAGCAGCAGGCCCAGGCCGGGGCCGGGGTTGGCCTCGAGCAGGAACAGGATGGACTTACCGTTGGCCAGCGCCTGTTCGGTGCCCAGCGGGGTCAGGATGCCGTGGTTGATGGCGTTGTTCAGGAACAGCACCTTGGCGGGTTCGATGAAGATGCTGGTCAGCGGCAGCAGGCCGTGGTGGACCAGGAATTCAACAACGTTGCCGGCGCCCGTGCTGAACGCCAGCACCACCGGTCCCACCACGAGCACGCCGACGGCGGCCATGATGCCGCCGAGGATGCCGGCGGAGAAGTTGTCAATGAGCATCTCGAAGCCGGGCTTGACGCGGCCCTCCCAGAGCTTGTCCAGCTTCTTCATGATCAAGGCCGTCAGCGGGCCCAGGATCATGGCGCCGATGAACATGGGGATGTCCGTGCCAACAATGACGCCCATCGTGGCCACGGCACCAACGACGCCGCCGCGGACGCCGTGGATCATCTTGCCGCCCGTGTAGCCGATCAGCAGGGGCAGCAGGTAGGTGATCATGGGGGTGACCATGGCGCCGAGGGTCGCATTGGGGAAGAACCCCGCAGGGATGAACAGGGCCGTAATAAGGCCCCAGGCAATGAATGCCCCAATGTTGGGCATGATCATGCCGGAGAGGAAGGTGCCGAATTTCTGCACCCCAACCCTCACACCGCCCTTGGGGGCGGCCACTGATGGTGTTGCCATGGTCTATTCCTAACCGTGAGTCCCGCGCCTATGCGGGGATTGCTGGTGATAACTGCTGGTGTTTCATGAAGTTTTGGCGATGCGGTCAAGCCATTCCAGGAACATCTTCAACTCGGTGGTTGAGAGTTGCTCCGGGCGGGACGATTCAAGTGCGGCGTTGAGGGCGATGGCCGCCACCACCACCGACGATGCGCCCACCGGGGTCGTCGCCGTACTCAGTTCCATCTCGGAGGAGACGGCCGAGATAACGGCTTCCCTGGTCATGTCTGATAAATCAAAATTGCGCTCCGCCGCCGGTTCGGCAATGAGCATCAAGGTGACGCCAACGTTGGCGGCCAGGATGCTGCGGGCCGCCTCCGTGGGGGAAACGCAGAGTTGGCCGGCCGCGGCCGCCTTCTCCAGCATTTCCTCCATGAAGCCCTCGGCCTCGGCAACCCTTGCAGGCCGGCTTTCGGGTCGGATGTTGCCAAACATCACCGAATACAGCTGCGGGTTGTCCAAACCGAACTTCAGGTGGTTGTCCCAAATCTGGCGGACGTCCTGCAGCGGCTTGCCGCTCGGCACGAAGTTGTGTTCGCCGGCCACATAATCTTCAAAGCCGGCATCGATGACCGCATTGAAGAGCCCCTCCTTGTCGCCAAAGTGGTGGTACAGGGTGGGAGCAGTCACTCCGGCCAACTCGGTGATTTGCCGGGTTGAGACGGGCCCGCCCGCCGAATTGGCCAGCAATTCGGCGGCGGCCTTTAATAGCCTGGCTTTGGGTGGAAGCTGGCTGTCGATGTTCATGACTGCTACCCTAGCATCTATAGCAACGCTATATGAAGTGAATCACAGGATGTATTTTTAGTACACCCCCGCATCCGCGGGGCACCCGCCGAAAGACACCGAAGCCCGCCGGCAGGCGCCGCGGCCAGACACAGGAATCGAGGACTTTCAATGCAGAATTTCCCAGGAGTTGGCGTCAGCCCCGGACGAATTGTCGGAACCATCCGGCAGATGCCCCAGCCGCTGGCCGAACCGCCCGCCGGGGAAAAATTGGCGTCCGGGACCACCGCGGAGGCCGCCGCCGACGCACTGCGCGAAGCCGCCAAGGCCGTCCAGTCCCAGCTGCGTGAGCGTGCCGCCGGGGCCAGCGCCGATGCAAAGGCCGTGCTGGAGGCCACCGCGCTCATGGCAACGGACCCCATGCTCATCAAGGCCTCCATCAAACTGATCAACACCGGGACCTCCGCGGAACGGTCCGTGTGGGAAGCCGCCGAAGCCGTGGTGGCCATGCTGGTGAACCTGGGCGGGTACATGGCCGAACGGGCCACCGACGTGCTCGATGTCCGCGCCCGGATCGTGGCGTCCCTGCGCGGCGTCCCGGCGCCCGGCATCCCGTCCTCGGAGACCCCTTTCATCCTGGTGGCCGAGGACCTGGCCCCCGCCGACACCGCCACGCTGGACCCTGCCAAGGTAATTGCCCTGGTCACGGCCGGCGGCGGCCCGCAGTCACACACGGCCATCATCGCCCGTTCCCTCGGCCTGCCCGCCGTGGTGGCCGCCGCAGGTGTTGACCACCTCGCAGACGGCACGGAGGTCTATGTCGACGGCGCTGCCGGCACCATTGCCACCGAACCCGGTGAGGCAGAGCGCGGCGCGGCAGTTGCCTGGGCCGCCAACGCCTCAACCCTTGCCGTCTTTGACGGCCACGGAACCACGGCGGACGGCCACCTGGTCCCCCTCCTGGCCAATGTGGGCGGCGCCAAGGATGCCGTCAAGGCCGCAGCGGCCGGCGCCCAGGGTGTGGGACTGCTGCGCACCGAATTTTGCTTCCTCGAACGGGAAACTGAACCCACGATCGCCGAGCAGGTGGAAGCCTACCGCGGCGTGTTTGACGCGTTCCCCGGCAAGAAGGTGGTGGTCCGCACCCTCGACGCCGGCGCCGACAAGCCCCTGCCGTTCCTGACCGACGCCAGCGAACCGAACCCTGCCCTGGGCGTGCGCGGCTACCGGACCGACATGTCCTCCCCCGGCGTCCTGGAGCGCCAGCTCGCGGCCATCGCCGAGGCCGCCGAGGGCGCCACGACCGACGTTTGGGTCATGGCCCCGATGATCTCCACGCCCGACGAGGCTGCCCGCTTCGCCTCCCTGTGTGCCGCCGCGGGCTTGAAGACCCCCGGCGTCATGGTGGAGGTGCCCTCGGCCGCCGTCACCTCCGAGGCAATCTTGGGCCAGGTGGAATTCGCCAGCCTGGGCACCAACGACCTCACGCAGTACACCATGGCGGCCGACCGCCAGCTGGGGCCGCTGGCCGCACTCAACAACCCGTGGCAGCCGGCGGTGCTCCAGCTGGTCCGCCTGACCGTGGCCGGCTCCATCGCAGAAGGCAACGGCAAACCGGTGGGAGTTTGTGGTGAGGCTGCCGCCGACCCGGCCCTCGCCGTCGTGCTGGTGGGCCTGGGCGTTTCCACCCTGTCCATGACGGCGCGGTCGCTTGCGGCGGTGGGTGCCGTGTTGGCCACCGTGACCCTGAAAGAGGCCCAGGAAATCGCTACACTGGCCCTACGCGCAACCAGCCCCGCCGAAGCACGGGACCGGGCGCGCGGGAAATTGCCGATCCTGGCAGAGCTTGGCCTCTGATCCACCCCGGCCCCGGCCGGGCGCACGCCGCACCATCAATAAAGTCGCAGCAACAGCTTCCACAGGAGGAACCATGTCAGAACGCAAAGCAACCGTCGCCAGCAGCTCGGGATTGCACGCCCGCCCCGCCTCACTTTTTGCCGAGGCAGCCGGGGAAACCGGCGTGGAAGTCACCATTGCCATGGACGGCGCGCCTGCCGAGGACGCCATGGACGCCAGCAGCATCCTGTCGCTGATGACCCTGGGGGCCGCGCATGGCAGCGTGGTGGTGCTGCGCGCCGAGGGCGACGGCGCCGACGCGGCCCTGGACACCCTGGTCAAGCTGCTTGAAACCGACCTCGACGCCGTCTAGCGGTTCAGGCTGTTTCAGCCGCCGGCCACGGATTGGATGATCATCACTTCCTGGCCGGCGGCAACGGTTGTCTTTAGCCCGTCCAGCCGCCGCACGTCCTCACCGTTGACGTAGATGTTCACATAGCGCCGCAACGCCCCGGTTTCATCGCGCAAGCGCCGGTTGAAAACGGGATATTCGCCGCCAATCGCATCGAGCAGTTGTGCCACGGTGGCGCCCGGTTCGGCGGCCAGGCGCAGTTCCGCTCTGCCACCCACCAGGGGCCGCAGCAGGTTCGGGACGAGCACGCTCACTTCCGGCATCCGCCAACCTTCATCAAAGCTCGACGACGGCGGCCCGGACGCACAGGACGTCCGGCAGGTGAGTGAGGACTTCGGTAAAGTGGGCGCCCTCATCGGCGCTGGCGTAGACGGAGCCGCCGCGCGTGCCAAAATACACACCCACCGGTTCCGCGGTGTCCACGGAAGCCGCATCGCGCAAGACCACGTTGTATTCGGGTTCGGAGATGCCGTCGGCCAACCGCAGCCAGGACGCCCCGGCGTCGTCGGTCCTGTGCACGGCAAGCTGCCCCTGCGGCGGGATCCGTTCAACATCGGCCTTGATCGGCACCACCCAGGCGGTTCCGGATCGGCGCGGGTGGGTCAGGATGGTGAAGCCAAAGTCGGCGGGCAGGCCCTCGGCAATCGAATTCCAGGTGTCCCCGTTGTCATCGGTACGGTAGACGCCGCCGTGGTTTTGGGCGTACAGGGTGTCGGGGATGTTCGGATCGCGGGCGACCTTGTGCACGCACTGGCCAAACTCCGGGACCTCGTCGGGCATGAAACTGGCGCCGATACCTCGGTTTCTCGGCTCCCAGGAAGCACCCGCATCGGTGCTGCGATACACGCCGCCGGTGCTCATGGCCACGTGGATGGTGTTGGGGTCGGACGGGCTGGGCAGGACGGTGTGCGCAGCGGCGCCGCCAAAACCGGCGCCCCATTCGGAGCGGTGCGGGTGGTCCCAGAGGCCGCGGTTCAGCTCAAAGTGCTCGCCGCCGTCGGTGGATTTCCACACGGAAATGGGTTCGCAGCCGGCCCACACCACGCCGGGCTGGCTGGCACTGTCGGGCTGGATCTGCCACACCCGCTCCAGCGCGGTCTCCGTATCCGGCGGGAACGTGATGGCCCCGTGTTCGGGCTCCTGCCAAGTCGCGCCGAGGTCATCGGAGTGCGCCACCGTGGGCCCCCAGTGTTCGCTGCGCAGGCCCACCAGGATGCGGGTGCTGCCGTTGCGGGTGTCGATGCCGATGCTGGGGATCTCGTGCATCAAGAAGTGCGGACCGGTGAACGTATACGTTTTCCGGTCTGAACTGGTGCCCAGCCACAGGCCCTTTTTGGTGCCAACGGCCAAAAGATGTTTTTGCGTTGCCTCATTGCTCGCCATTGAACCATTCGACCACCGCAGCCGCGGCGCATCAAGGGTTTCACCGGGGTAACTTCGCTTTTGTGGCAATGAATGGGAAACGCGGCCGGCGCGGCCGCATGCGACTATGGGCAGATGGAGATTCGATACCCGCAGCCGCTGAGGTCAGGCGACATCATTGGCGTGACGGCACCGTCAAGCGGAATTAGCAAAGAACTTCGGGGACGCCTTGACTTTGCGGTACGTGAATTGCGGGACCGCGGTTTCGAAGTGCAGCTCGGCGATTGCCTGCACGGCACCACGCACGTCAGTGCACCTGCCAAGCGGCGGGCCGAGGAGCTGATGCGAATGCTTTTGGATTCCGCCGTCAAGGCCGTTGTTCCCCCGTGGGGAGGAGTCACGGCCATTGACCTTGTTCCTCATCTTGATTTCGATGCACTCGCCCGCGCAGAACCAACCTGGTTCGTAGGCTACTCCGACATTTCAACCCTGCTCGCTCCAATCACACTCCGGACGGGAATGGCCACCCTCCATGGGAGCAACTTCATGGACACTCCGTATCGTGTCCCCGAATCCCTGATGTCGTGGATTGATATTGCCTCACTTCCCGCGGGAGCGACATTTCGGCAAACATCGCCGGGTATCCATCGCGTCAACGACTGGGATGACTGGGAAAACTCGCCGGGGGTTTCGGAACATGCGTGGAACGGCAACGGCACTTGGGAACGCCTCGACCAGGGGCGCGAGGATGTGAGTGTCCGAGGCCGCTTGATCGGTGGATGCATAGAGACTCTGGTCAATCTCGCAGGAACCCCCTACCTCGAAACCAAGGCGTTGCGTGAAGGTCCAGGTGATTCACTCATTGTCTACATCGAAGCTTCCAGCGTTGAAGCGACCACCATTTGCCGCCATCTGCACGGCCTGCGCCTGGCAGGTTTCTTCGACGGCGCCAAAGCCATCCTCGTGGGACGAACCGGCGCTCCGGACTCTCCTTCCCTCACCCAGCCGGAGGCGGTCCTCGATGCCCTGGGAATGCTCGGGGTACCCATCATTGGCAACGTGGAATGCGGTCACGTTCCGCCGCAGCTCCCCATCGTCAATGGAGCCCAAGGCCGCTTGGTGTTTAGCGGAAAGGACCAATACCTGGAGCAGACCCTGGCATGAACCAGATCAACAGGGCGCAGACGGTTTCGAGGCCCGGCGCCGTTCTGCATGACGCGGTCCGCCCCGCCTGGTCGGCGGAGGTGGTTTCGTGGTTGTTGGGGTCCCCCTCGCACGGACTCGGGCTGGCAGTCTTGGATCTGGGCGCCGGCACGGGCCTGGGAACGCGGACCATCGCAAGTCTCGGACACGCCGTCACCGCGGTCGATACAGCCAGTGACATGCTGTCCGTGCTCCGAAAGGCCTGCGTGGAACTCCCGCCCGCAGTCGCCGCCCGCATCACCAGTGTCAGCGGCTCGGCGGAACGCATCCCTTTGGAAGATCAGGGTGTCGACGCCATTGTTTGCCTCCAAGCTGGGCACTGGGTGGATCCCGCGCGGGCAATGGTTGAATGTGATCGTGTACTCAGGAAAAACGGCATGGTGGGCCTGGCCTGGCACACCTGGGACCGCACCAGCGCGTGGGTGAAGGCACTGGCCGCGATCGTGGAGCCATACGGAGCCCCTGCTGACCAAACTCGAAGCGTCCCAGGCGAGTTTGCCGGACGCGGCAGCTTTGAACGCCAGGATTTCCCCTTCACGTATGAGCTGACGGTCGAGCAACTGGTTCAACTTGCCGGCTCATGGGCCTTCGTCGCACAGAGAGCCGACCAAAGCGCGGTTTTGGCAGGAATCCGTCGCTTGGGCGAACAAGCCCAGTCGCCTGACACAGGCCTGGTTGGATTCCCGCACATCACGGCCGCCTTTCGGCTGCAACGGCCGGGCCGAGGCACCGAGGGGTAAGCGAAACGCCGGGAAGCGAAGCCGTCACCGTGTACTTCGAGGGCGTGCCGAGCCTTGAGACCGGTCTCCGCGATCAACGCCACCTCAAGGACATTGAGCAATGGGCGGAACGCAGGAAACGTTTCGGCTCCGAAGGGGCCGGGCGGTTCCCCAACATGCCCGGAGCGCCGGTTCTCGAGCGGGTCAAAGTGCGGATCTCGGACGATGCAGGCACCAAATACCGCTGGGTCGGCGGGAAAGTGGCCGGTACCGGGACCGAGTGGGACGGGTGCTGGGGCTACGCGCCAAAGCCGACGCAGGATGCAAAAATCCTCACCCTCGAGTTCACCCTTGACGATGAGTCAACGGGGAAGGTTTGCCAAATTCGGCTCGACTAAACCTCAAATGAAATAATGCAAGACAACCAAGACGTTCGGGGAACACATGAATACTGCCGTCGACTCAAGTACCGTCCGGACGCCATCGCTGACCATTCTGCTGATGGTTCTTGTGAATGCGTTGGGCGCCGTTGCACTACTGCTGCCCGCCGCGTGGACAGCGCTCTCACTAGGGGACATGTCCGGCGCCGGGCGCGGCGACTCCGACCTGGACAACGCCATTCGTGGTGAGGAAAACCTAAAAGTCGCTCTCAGTTTGGCCGTGTTTATCGCGGTCTCTCTGTTTTTCCTATCAGTGGACTGCACCATCCTCGCCGTCCGCAAACAGCTTCGGTACGGCAAGGCTTGGATGACTGCCGTGACGGTCCTCTTGCTTCCACCGGTAGTCCTTTTCGGCTATGCCACTGTCGCCAGCGCATAACCCGCCCACGGCTGGACGCCCTCGCGGACCGGTTGACATCTCGCCCACGGGAAATGAGAGTTGGAGGATGTCCGCACGCAGTGTGACCTCCACCAGAAAACCCGCAGCCAAGGGACTCGTGCTGGCCATCTGCTGCCTCAGCCTGTTGATCGTCTCCATGGACGCCACGATCGTCAACGTGGCCCTGCCCAGCATTGGACGCGAGCTGCACACCTCCATCTCGGCGCTGCAATGGACGGTGGACGGCTACACGCTGGCCCTGGCCAGTTTCCTGCTGCTGTCAGGCTCCATGGCCGACAGGTTTGGCCGGCGCCGGGTATTCCAAATCGGATTGTTCGTGTTCAGCCTCGGCTCGCTGTTGTGCAGCCTGGCCCCGACCATCGGCTTCCTCGTTGCAGCCCGCGTCATCCAGGGCTTGGGCGGTTCCATGCTGAACCCGGTGGCCATGTCCATCATCACCAACACGTTCACGGACAGGAAGGAGCGGGCCCGCGCCGTGGGCGTGTGGGGCGCCGTGGTGGGCGTGTCCATGGCATTTGGGCCCCTGGCCGGCGGGGCGTTGACGGAAAGCGTCGGCTGGCGGGCCGTGTTCTGGGTCAACATTCCCATCGGCATCGCCGCGATCGTCCTGACTGCCCTCTTCGTGCCGGAATCCCGGGCCGCCCGGGCACGCAAATTTGATCCCCTGGGCCAGCTGCTCGTCCTCCTTGCTCTCGTCGCCCTGGTCTACGGGCTCATCGAAGCACCCGCTGCGGGCTGGGGCTCCCCGCGCATCGTGGCCCTTTTCGCGGTGGCCGCGGGCGCCGTCGTCGTTCTGATTTGGCACGAGGGCAGGACGGCCGAACCGTTCATCGACCTGCGGTTCTTCCGCAGCGTCCCGTTCACCTCGGCCACCCTGACGGCGGTACTCGGATTTTCCTCATGGGGCGCGTTCCTGTTCATCAACGCCCTGTACCTGCAGGGCGTCCGCGGCCTCTCTCCCCTGCATACGGGCCTGTACATGCTGCCGCTGGCCCTGTCCACGCTTGTGTTCTCGCTGCTGTCCGGCCGACTGGTGGGGAGGTTCGGCACGCGCCCGTCGCTGGTCAGTGCCGGCCTCCTGCTGGCGGCCAGCGGGGCCAGCATGACATACCTGGACGCGCATACTTCCAACGCGGCGCTGTTTGGCTCCTATATCTTGTTTGGCCTGGGCTTCGGCATGCTCAACACCCCCATCACGACGACGGCGGTCTCGGGCATGCCGCTGTCACAGGCGGGCGTTGCGGCCGGCCTCGCCTCCACGAGCCGGCAGGCGGGCATCTCCCTGGGCGTGGCACTGGCCGGGACCGTCACGGGGGTGGGCTCGGCCCATGCCATCACGGCGTCGTTCGCCGCGGCAACGCACCCTCTGTGGTGGATCGTAATCGGCTGCGGGCTGGCGATCGTCGCACTGGGAGTTGTCTCCACCACCGCCTGGGCGCGCGCAAGCACCGAACGGATCAGCTCCCTGCTGGCGGAGCCGCAGGCAGCGAGCGCCTAGCACCCAAAACATACCCCCAGGGGGTACTTGACGTATACCCTATGGGGGTATAGATTCGACTTATGACCACCACAGAAACAGAAGAAGAACACCCCGGCCCACACGGCTATAGCGAGGAAAAACAAGCCTACTTGCGCCGCCTCAAGCGCGCCGAGGGCCAGGTCCGCGGCATCGCCCGGATGGTCGAGGAAGACAAGTACTGCATCGACATCCTCACCCAGATGGCTGCCGTCAACAAGGCATTGCACGCCGTCAGCATTGGCCTCCTCGAAGACCACATTGCACATTGCGTGGTCGGGGCAGCCAACGAATCCGCCGAAACCGGCAACCCGGAGATCGTCTCCGAAAAGGTCGCCGAAGCCACCGCCGCCATTTCCCGCCTACTCAGGAGCTAGCCACCATGGCCAACACCCACACCACCACCGTCAACGTTTCCGGCATGACCTGCGATCACTGCATCAGCTCCGTCACCGAGGAACTGACCGAGCTCAAGGGCGTGGAGAACGTGTCCGTCGACCTCAACTCCGGCGGCCTCTCGGAAGTCACCATCACCTCCACCCTCACCCTCGACCCCGCTGAAATCGGCGAGGCCATCGCGGAAGCCGGCTACCTCGTCGTCGCCAACGACGCCTAAGCCGCAACCCCACAAGCAACAGATTAAGGAGCGCCATGAGCGCCTCAGACATTTTGTCCCAAACCGCCACACCCGGCCCCCGCATGGTCGAGATCGACATCGAAGGCATGACCTGTGCCTCGTGCGTCAGCCGGGTTGAACGCAAGTTGGGCAAACTCGAAGGCGTCAGCGCTTCCGTGAACCTCCCGCTGGAAACAGCCCAGGTGACGGTCCCCGCGGGCATGTCCACCCAGCAAATCATCGACACCGTCAACGCCACCGGCTACAAAGCCACCCTGAAGAACGCTCCCCTCGCCAAGCACGACGCCGGTTCCCCCGGCACGCACCACCCCCACCAGGGCATGGGGCATGACGGCGGGGAAATGAATCACGATGGCATGGACCACATGGCCCACGGCGGCACCGCGGCGACGCTGCGCCCGCGGCTGATCCTGGCCGCCATCTTGACCATTCCGGTGTTCTTGATCTCCATGTTCCCGGCACTCCAATTCCCGCAATGGGGCTGGGTGGTTGGTGTGCTGGCACTGCCCGTGGTCACGTGGTCTGCCTGGCCGTTCCACCGGGCCGCGGCCATCAACGCCCGGCACTTTGCCTCCACCATGGACACCCTGGTTTCCATCGGCGTCAGCGCGGCGTACCTCTTCTCCGCCGTCACCCTGATCCTGGACCCCATGCTCACGGCGCACGGCTCCCAGATGGAAGGGCACACACCCCTCTACTTTGAGGTTTCCGCCGTGGTGGTGACCTTCCTGCTGCTCGGCCGATACCTTGAAGCCAAGGCGAAGTCCAAGGCCGGTGACGCACTCGAGGCGCTGCTGAGCCTGGGTGCCAAGGAAGCCACCGTGCTCCGCAACGGCGTCGAGGTCAAGATCCCCGCTGCCGAGCTGGCCCTGGATGAAGTCTTCGTGGTCCGCCCCGGCGAGAAGATCGCCACGGACGGCATAGTCACCGACGGCGCCTCCGCCGTGGACACCTCCCTGATCACCGGCGAATCCCTGCCCGTGGACGTCACCGTGGATGACGCCGTCACGGGTGCCACCATCAACACCTCCGGCCGCCTGCTCGTCAAGGCCACCCGGGTCGGCGCCGAGACTACGCTCGCCCAGATGGGGCGGCTCGTCAGCGCCGCACAGGCCGGCAAGGCACCGATTGCGCGGCTGGCCGATCGAATCAGTGCCGTGTTCGTGCCGATCGTGCTGGCCCTCGCGGTCCTCACCTTCGCCCTATGGCTGATCATTGGCGGTGACGTCCAGGCCGCGTTCACGGCCGCCGTCGCAGTCCTGATCATCGCATGCCCCTGCGCCCTGGGACTGGCAACGCCCGTCGGACTGCTGACGGGCACCGGCCGGGCCGCCCAGCTGGGCATCCTCATCAAGGGCCCGCAGGTCCTGGAGGATACCCGCACCGTGGACACCATCCTGCTGGACAAGACCGGCACCGTCACCGAGGGCAAGCTGGGCGTGGTCGACGTCGTGGCCCTCGCCCAGGTGCCGGAGGCGGACATCCTGGCCCTGGCCGGCGCCGTGGAGTCGCACAGCGAACACCCCATTGCCCACGCCATTGCCGCCCATGCCCGCACCCGGGGCGCGCTGCCCGAGGTTGCCGACTTTGTTTCAGCCCCCGGCGGCGGCGTGCGCGCCGTCATCGAAGGCCACACCGTGCTGGCCGGCCGGTCAGGTTGGCTGGAGGAAAACGGCGTCGAACTTTCGGCTGGGGACCGGGCTGCCCTGGCAGCGCAGCAACAGCGCGGCACCACGGCCATCTGGGTGGCAGTCGATGGCAGGGCGGCCGGGCTGATCGCCCTCAAGGACACCATCAAGGCCGGATCCGTGGCGGCGATCGCCACGCTCAAGGAACTTGGCTTGCGTCCCATCCTGCTCACCGGCGACAACGCCACCGTGGCGGCACAAGTGGCGGCAGCCGTGGGGATCGCACCCGAGGACGTGTTTGCCGAGGTCCTGCCCGAGGGCAAGGTGGAGGCCGTGCGCAAGCTGCAAGCCGCCGGAGCCACGGTGGCCATGGCCGGCGACGGCGTGAACGACGCTGCCGCACTGGCCCAGGCCGACCTCGGCATTGCGATGGGATCGGGCACGGACGTGGCCATTGCTGCGGCCGACTTGACCGTCATGGGCAACGACCTCGGGCAGGTGGCCACCGCCATCGCACTGTCGCGGAAGACGCTCGGCACCATCAAGACCAACCTGTTCTGGGCGTTCTTCTACAACGCGATCGGCATCCCGGTGGCGGCACTCGGGTTGTTGAACCCGATGATCGCCGGGGCCGCCATGGCCGCCAGCTCCGTGCTGGTGGTGGCCAACTCGCTGCGGCTGCGTCGCTTCGGGAAATAACAGCTCCACATTGCGCGGCCCGCCCACGATGCACTCGTGGACGGGCCGCTTTTGCCTGCAGGCCGGGGTCTGCAGCGGACCGCTCTGTTGGAACGTCGCGCCGGGGCGCACACTGGAACCATGACTACCACCTTGATCACCGGCGCCAACAAGGGCCTCGGCTTTGAAACCGCACGCCAACTTGTAGCCGCCGGACACACCGTCTACCTTGGCTGCCGCGACGCCGGGCGCGGGCGGGCCGCCGCCGAATCCGCCGGCGGTCGCTTCATTGAAGTTGACGTCACCTCGGATGCCTCCGTCGCTGCCGCAGCCGAACAGATCCGCACCGAAGCCGGCGGGCTCGATGTCCTGGTCAACAACGCGGGCATCTCGGGCGGGTTCGTGTCCCCCGAACAGGTCACGGCGGACTCCATCCAAGAGGTCTACGACGTGAATGTGCTTGGCACTGTCAGGATGATCCACGCCTTCCTGCCGTTGCTGCGGGAATCGGCCGGGGCCATTGTCAACGTCAGCTCCGGCATGGGTTCGATCACCATCACCTCAGACCCCACCCGGGGTGAATCGGCCCTGCACTCGGTGGTGTATTCGTCGTCGAAGTCGGCCGTGAACATGCTCACCACCCAGTATGCAAAGGCCTTCCCGGAACTGCGGATCAACGCCGTGGATCCCGGCTACACCAACACCGAATTCAACGGCAATCGCGGCACCCAAACGGTCCAGGAAGGTGCCGAAATCATCGTCAAAACGGCGCTGGCCGGGCCCGACGGCCCCACGGGAGGCTATAAGGACCGGCACGGAACCCTGCCCTGGTAGCGGCGCCTCTAGCCCTTTTCGCCGCCGCGCGCGGGCGTGCCGGCGGGTACCGCTTCCAGGTCAACGGCATAGGACGGGCCACGGCCGCCGTCGCCACGCAGCTCGTCCAAACGGACCATGACCACCCCGCCCATGATGCACAATCCGCCCAGCAACTGGATCAGTCGCGGCATTTCACCGAGCAGGATCCATGCCCACAGCACGGCGAACAGCACCTCAAAGAGCGCCACGAACGACGCCACCTTGGAGCCGAGCCCGCGGGTGGCAACGATTCCCGCCACGTAGGCAAACACGGTGGTTATGAGCACCAGGCCGAGCACGGGCACCAACCACGGCACCTGGCGGCCGGCAAACACCACGTCCGAGGTGGTGAACGCCAGCGGCATGAGACCGGCGAACCCCAACACCAGGATCAGTGCGGCGCCCACGGCCATGCCGCCGCCTGCCATCAGGATGGGCGGGACGTTGTCATTGCTTCGGGAGGACATGATGAAGAAGACGGCCGAACACACGGCAGCCGCCAAGCCCCACAGGATCCCCTCGACACTGACGGTGGCGCCACCGGCAAGATCCAGCACGAGCACCAGGCCCGACATGGCGCACACGGCACCCAGAATGGTCAGCAGCCGCGGGCTCCTGCGGGTGGTCAGCCAGGCCCAGCCCACCAGCAGCACCGGCGAGAGGTATTCCAGCAGCAGCGCCACGCCCACCGACAAGTGCGCCACGGCGTTGAAGTAGAACAGCTGGCACAGGGCAATGGGCACGATCCCGTACACGGCAATGCGCAGCAGGGAACCCTTGACAGAGTGCCACTGCCGGACCAGCGTCACGACGGTTGGGATCAGCAGCACGACGGCGGCACCGCCAATGCGTGCGGCCACGGCCGCGCCGGGAGACCATCCCGCCTCGAACAACGATTTCGCGAATGAGCCCGACAGCGCAAAGGTCGCGGCGGAGGCAAAGGCAAACAAGAGGGCCGGGGACGGCACCCGGCGTTCGGGCAGGGAGGTGATCTGGGGCAAAGTCATGGGCATGTCCGTATGTCAGGAGTGTAAGGCGTTAGACTAATGACATTACGCTTACTAAATGTCAGGAGTCAACATGGTCTTTACCAATGACACGGAATTGGCGCTGGTGTCCGCCGCGAACCTGATCAACACTGCCTCCACCGGTGAAGCGCGCGTCGACTCAATGATGACGCTGGCCGACCTTGATGAGTTTGTACTTCAGGAACAGTTCTCCGGATCCCGGGAGCGGACCGCGGGCGAACTGGCGGCCGTGCGGGCCATGCGCGAGGAATTGCGGACCATTTGGACGGCGGATGAAGACACCGCCGTGGCCATGGTCAACGCCTTACTCGCCAGGGCCAAGGCACTCCCTCAGCTGGTCAAGCACGACCAATGGGACTGGCACCTCCACGCCACGGCACCCGCGGCGCCCCTGGCCCAGCGGATGGGCGTGGAGGCCGGCATGGCCCTGGTGGATGTGATCCGCAGCAAGGAGCTGGGCCGCCTGAAGGTGTGTGCGGCCGACGACTGCCAGGCCGTGCTGATCGACCTGTCCAAGAACAGATCCCGGCAATATTGCGACACCGGCAATTGCGCCAACCGCGCCCACGTGGCCGCCTACCGGCGTCGTCAGTCGGCAAAAAAATGACCCGAACGGGCATTTGTTGTCGATGTTCCCCCGAAACATCCACAACAAATGCCCGTTCGGGCCAGGAATTGGGCTTTACTTCATGGTTCCTGCGGACACCGAGCCCTGGAGCTGGCGCTGGAAGATGATGTAGGCGATCAGCACCGGAACCACCACGATGACGGCAGCCGCAAAGAGCGAGCCAAAGTCAACTGCGTAGCCTTGCTGGCCCGCGAAGGCCGCAATACCCTGGGAAAGGACCCAGTTGCTGTGATTTGAATTGATGGCAACGGGGATCAGATACTGGTTCCACAGGCCCAGGAAGTTGAAGATGGCCACCGAGGCAAGGCCCGGCTTGGCCATGGGCAACATGACCTGGAAGAACGTGCGCCATTCGCCGGCCCCGTCAATCTGCGCGGCCTCGCCAATTTCGTGCGGCAGTGCCTTGAAGAAGGAAAACAGGAAGAACACGGTAAACGGCAGGGCGAACGCCACGTAGACAATGATCAGGCCGGGCAGCGTATTCAGGAGTCCAATGTTCTTCAGGATGAAGAACAACGGCACGATGGCCAGGAAGATCGGAAAGGTCAGGCCGGCCAGCATCAGGTAGTAAACGGCGCGGGATCCGGGGAATACGTACCTAGCGAGGACATAGGCGCACATGGCACCCAGGACCATGACGATCACCAGGGCACAGCCCACGACGATCACCGTGTTCAGGAAGTAGCTGCCGATTCCTGCAGTGTTCCAGGCATTGACGTAGTTCTGGAACTGCCACTTGTCGGGCAGGGCGAACGGCGAGGCGAAGATTTCCTTGGTCGTCTTGAACGACGACATCACCGTCCAAGCCAGCGGAATAAGCACCATCAGGGACCACAGCCCCAGCATGGTGTGTGAAACGCCGGCTACAACCTTGTCACCCTTGGTTTCCTGGGCCTTGCGCTCGACGTGCCCGGGGACCGTCGGTTTTTTCTTAGCGATGTTAATGGCCATTATTCAGACACATCCTTGCTGCCGCCCGTGAGGCGATTCACCAGGAATACGAGCGCCGAGAAGATCAAAGTGATTGCCGCCAGGACCACGCCCATGGCGCAGGCCAGGCCGAACTGGCCCTTGGAGAACGCGGTGGAGAACAGTTTCTGCGACATGACCAGGGTGGAGTTAGCCGGGCCGCCGCCGGAGTTGAGCACCGACATGTAGACAAACGCATCCAGGGCCAGGATACCCATATAGACGTACGCCGTCTGGATGTTGTCGCGGATCAGCGGGATGGTAATGGTGATGGCCGTGCGGAAACGTCCGGCACCGTCAATGCGGGCGGCCTCGAACGTCTCCGCGGGGATGCCCTTGATGGCGGCGATAAACAAAATCATGTAGAAGCCCACGAAGCCCCAGACGATAACCACCATGGAGGCAATCATGGCCGTGCGGGTGTCACCGAGCCAGGGGAAGGAGGCGAAGCCGTCCAAGCCGAGGCCGGTCAGCAAACCGTTGAGCAGTCCGGAGCTCGGGTCATAGATCTGTGCCCAGATGACGCCGATGACGACGGCGGGAATCACGTACGGAAAGAAGGAGACGATGCGGTAGAAACCCGCACCCTTGAGCCCCTTGATCTGCCCGCGGCTGCTGCCGCCGATGGTGACGAGCGTGGCCAGGATCAGGCTCAGGATCACTGTGATCACGGGCAGGAAGATGGCCAGGGTGATGCTGTTGCGGACCGAAATCATGAAGATGTCGTCATTGAAGAGCTTGACGTAGTTGTCCAAGCCAATGAACGGCATGTTGTTGTTGAAGCCGCCCCAGCTGGTCATCGAGTAGTACACCGCTTGGACAAACGGCGAGATGACGAAGACCAGATAGATCGCCAACGGCAGTCCCAGGAAGACCACCATGAAGCTGACCTTGTCGAATGTCAGTTTTTTCCGGCGCCGCCGGGTGGCGACCGGTTGGTCGCCACCCGACTTCACTTTGTTTGTTACTTGTGTCACTTCACTTCAATCTTCTTGACCGAGCTGTCGTTGGCGACCTTGTCGGTAATTGCCTGCAGCGCCTTGGTGAGACCGGCGGCGTCGAGCTTGTTGTCGAGGAAGGAGTTCCACGGAACCAGCATGTCGCCGTTCATGCCGTAGAGGTCGATGAAGTTCCAGGTGAAGATG
>JBAUMA010000474.1:0-6529 GCA_049578485.1 Specibacter sp. | reverse complement strand
GGGCCGGGTGGACGGCAATCAGGGCCGCACCCCCGGCATCGAGCCGAACTCCTACGGCCGCTGGCCGGAGCAGCCGGCCTACGCCGATCCTGCACAGGCCATCGGCGCCGTTGCTGACCGTTTCAACTACCGCGAGGACGACGCCAACTACTTTGAGCAGCCCGGCATCCTGTTCCGCGAAAAGATGACCGAAGAGCAGCGCCAGGTGCTCTTCGAGAACACGGCCCGAGCCATCGACGGTGCCTCACAGGCCACCATCGAGCGCCACATCTTCAACTGCACCCAGGCCGACCCGGCCTACGGTGAGGGCGTCCGCAAGGCCATCGAAGCCCACCAGGCTTCCAAGGGCTAACCCTTAACGACGTACGACGGCGGCACCTGTCTTTCGCTTCACAGCGAAGGGCGGGTGCCGCCGTCGTTGGTTAACGGCTGGCATGGTGAGCGAGCGGCCCGGTGATCGAGCGTGTCGAGACCCGTGATCCGCCCGCCAAAGGTGAGACGGCGTCGTCAAAAAAGCCGCCAAAGGTGAGACGGCGTCAGCCGAGGAGGTGTTCGCGGCCAAACATTGCCGCTGCCGCGCGGGCCGTGGGGGTGCCGGCGTCGAGGTCGGCGCCTGCGGCCACCAGCAGGGCCACCACGGCGTCCTCGCCCTTGAACAGGGCGCCGGCAACAGGGGTCTGGTCCCGGCCGTTGGGAAGGTCGGGGTTGGCCCCGCGCCCCAGCAACGTGGCGACGGTTTCGGCCTGGCCCCTGTAGGCGGACAGCATCAGCAAGGTGTTGCCCTCGGTGTCCTGGGCGTCGATGGCCAGTCCGTGGTCGAGGAATTCGGTGAGCTCGGCGGTGCGGCCTTCGCGGGCCAGGTCCATGGCGAGGGCGATGATGCGGGCGGTTTGCTCGTCGTCGAGCGGGGAATCAGTAGTCACCCTTCAAGGGTAGGCGATCTCGGCACGGATGTGGCAGGGCGGCCCAGCCCGCCGGACGTCACAAATCCGGCCACGAGCTGTGCGGTGTCGCCGTGCCGGCGGCCAAAGATGTTCACTGTGGCGGGTGTGCTTGCGTTCCACACGTCGACCGCCCACAGCGTGAGGCCGGAGAATTGCGGCCGTGAATGGGAGCGCAGCCCTTCCACCGACCGGGCCAACTCGAGAACGTCCAACGGCGCTACCTCGTCCAGGGTCTTGACGTGGTTCCGGTGAGCGGCCGTCCAATGGCCGCCACGAAACGGTTGCCCGGGTGCCGGCGCCGAGGGCTCAATGCGGAAAGCACGGGGGTCCCCGGGGGTGCCGCCTTCGTTCGGCGGGGATTCGAGGACCAAGGGCACCCGGTCGTTGTCCCCGGCCAGCCTCCGGCGCAGCGTTCCGTCGAGTTCGGCTATGTCGGCAACCGCCACGCGTTCGTGGGCCGGCAGGCTCAAGGCCGCGGCCGCCGTCGTGCCCCCGGGCCAGTCAAAGAAGGCGTGCAGGGTGGGGGTGGAGGTTTCGGCCAGGGGTTCGCCGATGGAGTCGCCCACCGGCTGCCAGTTCAAGGCCATGTAGAGCTGCGCGCCGGACGCGCCCACCAGGGCTGC
The DNA here is from genome assembly GCA_049578485.1 of Specibacter sp. Taxonomy (GTDB): domain Bacteria; phylum Actinomycetota; class Actinomycetes; order Actinomycetales; family Micrococcaceae; genus Specibacter. The sequence continues at coordinate 4,962 of JBAUMA010000474.1, read as the reverse complement.
AAGGACCCGGCGAAGTCGGCGGTAGCAGTGCAGCAGGTCGGCGGCCGAGGCGGCATCAAAGGCGATGGAGGGATCGTTCAGGCGGATGGCAAAGTGCCCGTCCGTCAATGGAAACTTGGGCCGGCACACGCTCCACACCATCGAGGAGTACAGGTGTTGTCGAGTCGTTGCCAGGCGAACCCCTCCCAAAGGCCGGTGAAATGCACGATGCCCTGCCAGCATAACCCGAAGGGGTTTGGCGGGAGGACTAGGCTGTAGCAGTGCCAAAACTCCTTGCCGACGTGACCCCGCTGCGCGAAAGCCCTGCCTTCCTGCGGCTCTGGGTGGGCAACGGCTTGTCATCGATCGGAACGCAACTGACGGTGGTGGCTGTCAGCCTCCAGGTATACGACCTCACCGGATCCACCTTGTCCGTGGGCTTGTTGGGGTTGGTGGCCTTGGTCCCGCTGGTTTTTGCCGGGTTGTACGGCGGATCCATCGCCGACGCCCACGACCGCCGCACGGTGGCCCTGTTGTCCTCCGCCGTTCTCTGGGTGGTGACGATCGGCGTCGCAGTGCAGGCCTGGCTGGGGCTTGGCAGCGTGTTGCTGCTGTACGTGCTGGTGGCCATCCAATCAGCCGCGGCCGGCGTCAACGGCTCGGCCCGCAGCGCCATCGTGCCCCGGCTGGTGCGCCCGGCACTGCTGCCGGCCGCCAACGCGCTGAGCATGATCGTCATGGGCCTGGGCACCACCATCGGGCCCTTGATGGCCGGGGTCCTGGTGGCCAATGTGGGCTACGGGTGGACGTATACGGTGGACGTGCTCACGTTTACGGCGTCCCTGTGGGCCTTGTTCAAGCTGCCCCCGCTGCCGCCCCTGCCCCGGGCCGACGGCGGCGACATCCAGCGGGCCGGGCTGAAATCGGTGTTGGAGGGGTTCCGGTTCCTGGGCAGCCGCCCCAACGTGCGCATGACGTTCCTGGTCGACATGTGCGCCATGGTGTTCGCCCTGCCCCGGGCCCTGTTGCCAGCCATCGGTGCCGTGTGGCTGGGCGGCGGGCAGGAGACCGCGGGGATCCTGCTGGCCTCGATCGCCGCCGGTTCTTTCCTGGCGGCCCTCTTCTCCGGACCGCTGGGCCATGTGCGCCGCCAGGGCCTGGCTGTGGTCTGGTCCATCACGCTGTGGGGAGCGGCCATCATGGCCCTGGGTGGGGCGGTGCTGGCCGGCGGCCGGCACACGTACGACGCCGGGACCTCGCCTTGGCTTGTCGCCGCGGTTGCCGCCCTGGTGGTGGCCGGCGTCGCCGACTCCATCAGCTCCGTGTTCCGTTCCACCATCCTGCAATCGGCCACCCCCGACCACCTGCGCGGGCGCCTGCAAGGCATCTTTGTGGTGGTGGTGACCGGCGGGCCGCGCCTGGGCGATGTGTTTTCCGGGTCCATGGGCCAGTGGCGCGGCGAGGGCATGGCGGCCGTGATTGGCGGGCTGCTGTGCATTGCCGCCGTGTGGGCGCTGGCGTTCTGGCAGCGCGGCTTCCTGCATTATGACGCCCGCCACCCGGAACCCTGAGCGGGAACAACGGCACGGCCGGGCTCGTTTTAATGGTAGACAGCTACTACGAAAGGACATGACAGTGCGCAGGCATTTCAACGGACTGAAAACCGCGGCCCTCTTTGGCGTGCTGTGGGCGGTGTTGCTGGGCATCGGCGCCCTCATCGCCGGCGGGACGGGCAGCGCGGCACCGTTGTGGATCTTTGCCCTCATCGGTGTGGCCACCACCGCCTACGGGTACTGGAACAGCGACAAGATCGCCATCCGGTCCATGCAGGCCTACCCCGTGACCGAACAACAGGCCCCGGGCATCTACAGGATTGTGCGCGAACTCTCGGTCAAGGCCAACCAGCCCATGCCCGCCATCTACATCTCACCCACGCAGGCGCCCAACGCCTTCGCCACGGGCCGCAACCCGGCAAACGCCGCAGTGTGCTGCACCGAGGGCATCCTGGACATCCTCGACGAACGCGAGCTGCGCGGCGTGCTGGGCCATGAACTGATGCACGTCTACAGCCGGGACATCCTGACCTCATCCGTGGCCGCCGCCGTGGCCGGCGTCATCACCTCCGTGGCGCAAATGATGTTGTTCTTTGGTGGCGGGGACCGGCGCAATGCCAACCCGCTGGCCATGATTGCCATGGCGTTGCTGGCCCCCATGGCCGCATCCATGGTCCAGTTGGCCATCAGCCGCACCCGTGAGTACGACGCCGACGAGGACGGGGCACGCCTGACCGACGACCCCCTCGCCCTTGCCTCGGCCCTGCGCAAGCTCGAGCTCGGCGTCCAGCGGGCGCCGCTTCCCGAGGAACAAAACCTGGTCAACACCAGCCACTTGATGATTGCCAACCCGTTCGCCAACGGCGGCGCCCGGAAGCTGTTTGCCACGCATCCGCCCATGGCCGAGCGCATTGCCCGGCTGGAAAAGATGGCCGGCCGCCCGCTGCAGTAGTGTCCAGTTCGTGGGGCCATGCCCCGCCGCGACCAGGAGGCGGCGGAGCCGGCGTTTCCGTAGGCCGCGTCAGGGAGGCCGAGGACGCCCGCGGCCGATTGGCCGGAAAGCGGCCGAGGGAATGCCGGTCCGCCGCCTAGCTCAGATTCGCAGCTGGTCTTTACGCGAAACCGGCCAGGATCAGGGCCGCATGCGACAGCGACGCGTTGTCCGTGGTCGCATGGACGGACAGCCTGATCCGGTGACGTCCGTGCAGCGTTGCCGAGATGCCGGCCATGGCAAGCGCCGAGTGGGCCTCGGCGGCGTTGCCGTCGGGGAATCCGGCCACCACGATGCCCGCACGTCGCGCGGGCTCGCGGGGTGAGAGGACTTCGACGCCTGCGTCGTCGAGCTTCCCCAGGAGCACCTCGGCCGTTGCTGCGATGCGGCCGGCGAGGGGGCCGATTCCCGCCTCCTCGATCAGCTCCAGCGCCGTCGCAAAGGCTCCGGTGGCGAAAGGGGAGAGGTTGGAGACATTGAATTTGAGGGCATCCTCACGGGCTGCGTGCTCCAAGCCGTCGTAGAGAGTGGGGTCCTCCACGCCGGTCCAGCCGCCCAAGACAGGCCGGATGCGCGCCAGGCCGGCCTCCGAGAAGGCCATGGCCCCCGCGCCCCATCCGCCGCGCACCCACTTTTGGCTGCCCACTACCACTGCGTCCGCCGGGCTCCAGTCGATGTCGGCGGCGCCAAAGCCCTGGATGCCATCCACCAGCAGCAAACGGTCCGCGCCAATCACCGCGCGGATGGCCGCCAGGTCGGCGCGGTAACCGGTCTGGAAGTCCACGGCGCTCACGGCCACGGCCGTGACATCGTCCGTCAGGGCGGCAGCAACCAGCTCTGGGGTGACAAATTCGCGGGCACCACCCATGAACGCAACCTCTACGACGCCCGCCTGTTGCGCCCGCAGCCAGGGGTACACGTTGGCCGGAAATTCGCCGGCACTGACCAACACCTTGCCGCCAACGCCAAACGCCAACTGCATCAAACCGTAGGCGGTGGCCGGTACCAGGGCAACGTTGTCCAGGGGGAAGCCCACGAGCCGGCCAAACGCGGCCCGTGCGCGGGTATCCTCGCTGTGCAACTTGTCGGCAGCGCCCACTTCCCCGGCGGCCGCGTCGGCCATCAACTGGGCAGCCGTGGCCAGCACGTCACGGGACGGCGGGCCGAAGCTGGCAAAGTTCAAGAAGCCCTCCTGCTCGCTGAACGCGGCAAGGTAGCTGACGGGAAGCGCAGTCGACACTGGCATGCGGGGTCCTTTTCGGTGGTTTCTGTACGGGACGGCGAGACAGGCGGCCAACCCGGGTTGCACAAAACGTTAGCGCATCCACCCTGCCTCCACCGGCGTCGTGCACGCATCCAACCACCAGATAAATAGGACAGAATGGGGGAATGCGATTGATCTTGATTCGACACGGCCAGACCCCCAACAACATCTTGAGCCTGCTGGACACGGCAATTCCGGGCCCGGGCCTGACCGTGTTGGGCGAGCAACAGGCGGCTGCGGTCCCTGCGGCCCTGCGTGATGAAGAGATCGGCTCGATCTACGTTTCCAACCTCACCCGGACCGCTTTGACGGCCGAACCCCTTGCCCGCGAGCGTGGATTGGCGCCGCTGGTGCGCGAGGGACTGCGTGAAATCAGTGCCGGTGACCTCGAGATGAAGGGCGACACCGACTCCCTCATGGCCTACATGACGGTCATGAAGTCGTGGCTGACGGGGGACTTGTCGGCGCGCATTCCCGGTGGCGACAACGGCTTTGAGGTGCTGGAGCGCTTTGACGCCGTGGTGGCCGAGGCCGCCGCAAACGAGAGTGCAGGGGCCGTTGCCATGGTCAGCCACGGCGCCATGATCAGGCTCTGGGCCGGGCATCGCGGCACCAACATCAACTGGGCCGATCCCACCTTCCATGAACTTTCCAACACCGGCATTGTCACCATGGAAGGTGCACCGGCCGGCTCGCACGCCCCCGGCGGCTGGGAAATCATTGATTGGCAGGGTGCCCCGGCCGGCGGCGTCGGCGGCGGAGACTTTGACGGCGCGACGGCGGACCTTACCGCAGGCGGGATCCTCGCCGACCATGAGCAAGGCTAAGGCGGCCCGCCCGCGGTCCGGGGTGCAGCTGCCCCATTTCCCGGCCATGCCCGGCACCGCACCGGCACCGTTCAGCACCGCCAACCTTTGGCGGTTAAAGAAGCTGAGCTGGTTGTGGCTGGCAACCGCGGCAGTGTGCATTGCCCTGCTGGCCGTGGGTGCGCCGCTCAACACGAGCGTGTACCAGATGGCGCTGCCGTTCGGACTGGGAATGGCCATCTTGCATGCCGCGTCGCTGGGCCTGACGGCGGCCCGGCCGGTGGCCGGCGTGCTGGTGTCGATGGTCCCCCTGGTGGTGATGCCGCTGGTCTCCAACCCCATCGGGGCTGCGCCCATGCCGTTCAGCGT
>JBAUMA010000473.1:0-14249 GCA_049578485.1 Specibacter sp. | reverse complement strand
GCGTCGGCCACGTCGGCACCCACCACGAACGCGTAGTTGAACTTGTGGTTGCCCTGGTCGGTCTCGGGGTCCGGGAACTTCGGGCCGCGCAGCAGGGACAGCCGGACGGTGGTGTAGCTGGAGCCGTCCTCGCCCAGGTGGCGGGAGACGTCGTGGCCGTACGTGGAATCATTGACCACCGCGGCACCGAAACCGGGCTCGCTGACGTGGACCCAGCGGTGCGCGCACACTTCAAAGCGGGCACTGTCCCAGGAGGTGTTCTCATGCGTGGGGCGCTGGATGTGGCCGTACTGGGTCTCGTAGCGGGCCGAATCGGCGTGCACGTCGATGGGGAACGCGGCCTTGAGTAGCGTCTCCTGCTCGTGCCAGTCGATGTCGTTGTTGACGGTGACCGTCTTGGAATCCGGGGCAATGCGGACCTGCTGGCGGACCACCGAGTTGCGGAAGGAGCGCTGGATGGAGACCACCACGGCGCCGTCGGCTTCGGTGGCGGTTTCGAGGGAATCGAGTTCGCGCACATCGGTGACGGTGTTCTTGTAGAACTCGTCAATGTCCCAGGCGTCCCACATGTTCGGGAAGTCCGCGTGCAGCTGGAGCAGGTTGGCGCCTTGGCCGGCCGGCACCACGTCGCGGTCCGCCGCCACGTCCACCATGGAGGTGATGACGCCGTCGGCATCGAAGCGGACGGTGATCAGGCCGTTGTTGACGACGACGTCAGAGCCGTCACGCTTCACCGTCACCGCCGCCTGGGCCGCTGCGGGGATGCCGGCGGAGAACGCCGCCACGCCGTTGCGGGCAAACGGGGAGCCGTTGAAGACCAGTTTCGCGGTGGTCGAGCTTGTGGTGGTCGAGACCTCGACAGGCTCGACCACCGATGTGGCGAGGGCCCCTTGGGCGCGGCTGATGATCGTGTTCAAATCGGCCGTCATTTCCGCGTAGCGTTCGGCTGCTTCGCGGTGCACCCAGGCGATGGAGGAGCCGGGCAGGATGTCGTGGAACTGGTGCAGCAGCACGAGCTTCCAGATCCTGTCCAGTTCCTCATAGGGGTACTCGACCAGGCCGCGGGCAGCAGCCGTGGCGCTCCACAGCTCGGCCTCGCGCAGCAGGTGTTCGTTGCGGCGGTTGCCCTGCTTGGTCAGTGCCTGGGAGGTGTAGGTGCCGCGGTGCAGCTCCAGGTACAGCTCGCCCTTCCAGACGGGGGCGTTGGAGTATTCCGCCTCGGCCGCCGTGAAGAATTCCTTCGGCGTCCGGATCGTGACCTGCGCGGACCCTTCCAGGTCCTGGGTGCGGCGGGCGCGGGCAATCATTTCGCGCGTGGGTCCGCCACCGCCGTCGCCCCAGCCAAACGGGGCCAGGGAGTGGTTGGAGGCACCCTTGTCACGGAAGTTGCTCACGGCGTGGGCCAGCTGGCCGCCGGAGAGGTCCGAGTTGTAGGTGTCAACGGGCGGGAAGTGGGTGAAGACGCGCGTGCCGTCGATGCCTTCCCAGTTGAAGGTGTGGTGGGGGAACTTGTTGACGGTGTTCCAGGAGATCTTCTGGGTCAGGAACCACTTGGCGCCGGCCAGCTTGACGATTTGGGGGAGCGCGGCGGAGTAGCCGAAGGAGTCCGGCAGCCAGACTTCCTCGCACTGGATGCCAAAGTTTTCGGTGAAGAACTTTTGCCCGTACGTGAACTGGCGGGCCATGGCCTCGGAGCCCACCATGTTGGTGTCGGATTCGACCCACATGCCGCCCACCGGTATGAAGCGGCCCTCGGCAACGGCGTCCTTGACCTTGGCGAAGACCTCGGGACGCTGTTCCTTGATCCATTCGTATTGCTGGGCCGAGGACATGGCGAATTGCATGTCGGGGTATTCGGCCAGGAGGTTCACCATGTTGGAGCTGGTGCGGGCCACCTTGCGAACGGTTTCACGCACGGGCCAGAGCCAGGCCGAGTCGATGTGGGCGTGGCCAATCGCGGTGAGCTGGTGGGCGCTGGCGTTGGCCGGCTGCGCCAGGACCTTTTCCAGCTTTTCACGGCCGGCCGCTGCGGTGCCGGGAATGTCCTTCAGGACCACGGCGTCAAGGGCGCGCTCGATCGCGTACAGGATGTCCCAGCGGCGCGGGTTGCCCAGGTCAAGCTCATGCTGGAGCTGGTAGAGCACCTCAAGGTCCTGGACCAGTTCCCAGACGTCCTTGTTGAAGGTGTTGATGTCCGCGCGTGCCACCTTGTAGCGGGGCTGCTCGCCGGCCGTGGACTTTTCGCCCAGTTCGGTGGGCACAAACGGGTTGTGGTCAAGGATCAGCGGGTTGGCCGCTGCCTCAAGGTAAAAGTCGATCTGCTCCCCGCCCTGGGCTTCCTTGGTGACTGGCAGCCAGGAGTTGAAGGGATTCAGTGCCTTGATGACGCTGCCGTCCGGGTTGTACGCAAGCCCTTCGGCCTGGAATCCGGGGGAGTGGCCGTCCCAGCCCAGGTCGATGACCATTTCCACGGCCTTGCCGGCCGCCTGGGCCGGCACCGTACCTGTCACGTGGATCCAGCTGGTGCCCCAGGCAGGTCCCCACTCCTGCCCGACGGCGAACGGCTGGTAGTCGACGCCTGCGGCACTTTTCACGCCGGCGTCACCGCCGGGCAGGGCCACGGCGGGGTCAACGGGCTCGCCCAGGCCTCCCTCGACATGCCACGCCGTCATCTCAAGATCGGCCAGGTGGGTGTAGATGGACGGAATGATCCGTTCCTTCAGGACTCGCTGTAACCGGTTCTCGATCAAGCTGTGGTTGTCATGCATGGGGGGCTCACCTTTCGGGGGCGGATTTTCGGTCCGGGGGAGATCTGCTTTAGAAAAGCATATGCGTTCGTGGCCAACATCACTTAGGCGCTTAAGCTAGCATCAACAATGCAACCACTTTTTTGCCTGAGATGCCAGCGCAAAAACAAAACTTTCTTCGATCATCGTCCAAAGATTGCTATTGTATTTATTGAATCGAACGAAGTAGCTGTTGTTTATTTGAAATCTAATGTATCGTAGCTCACAATCCACGATTACTTGGGAGGTAAATGTGTCCATTGATGTACAAGATCGTCCGCCCTTGGATAAGGGGGAAGGGCCCGGCCCGGACTCGCGTGTCCGGAAACGGCCCAAATTCTCCTACAAGGCCCGTGTGCAGGGATTCAAGTACCTGGGCAAGCGGCTCGTCACGTACCTGATCGTGGCCTTCATCTCCCTGGTGGCAAACTTCATGCTGCCGCGGTTCATGCCGGGCAACCCGGCGGATCAAATGATCCAAAGCATCGTTGCCAAGACCGGCAACATGCCCAGCCCCTATGCGCTGGCCCAGATTTATGCCCGCTATGGCGATCCGAACCAAAACGTGTTCGTGGCCTTCTGGAACTACCTGGTCCAGACGCTCTCCGGAGACCTTGGCTTGTCCATCCAGTACTACCCGGTTCCCGTTGCAGAACTCATCGGCCGGGCACTGCCGTGGACCCTGTACCTGGCGATCTTCTCCACCATTCTTGGCTGGATCATCGGCACGTGGGCCGGCGCCAAGCTGGGCTGGAAGCCCGGCCGCAAGCTGGACTCGATCGTCACCCCCATCGCCATGTTCTTCAGCTCCATCCCGGCCTTCTGGCTGGGCCTGCTGCTGGTTTGGTTCATCAGCTACAAGCACGGTTGGCTGCCGCCGCAGGGCGCATACAACGAAAGCCTGCCGATCAACATCTTTGATCCGACATTCCTGACCAGTGTGGCAATCTACTCGATCCTGCCCATGACCACCCTCGTCTTGGTGGGCTTCGCCAACTGGATGTTCACCATGCGCAACATGATGATCACCACGGTCAACGAGGACTACGTCCAGCTGGCCCGGGCCAAGGGCTTGAAGCCGAGCAAGGTGCTGAAGAACTACGCGGCCCGCAACGCCCTGCTGCCGAACTTCACCGGCCTGGCCCAATCCATTGGCGCCTCGCTTACGGCAGTGATCCTGGCCGAAAGCGTGTTCATCTACCCCGGCGTGGGCAGCCTGCTCTTCGCCGCCCAGGGCACCCGCGACTACCCCGTCATGCAGGGTGTCATGTTGCTCATCATCCTGGTCAGCCTGGTCTTCAACTTCATCGCTGACTCCGTTTACGTTTTGCTCGATCCGCGGACCAAGGAGAAATAAGCCATGTTCGCTAGATTCATGTCCCTGCGCAAGGTTCAAATCGGCCTTGTCATCATGGGTGTCTTCTTGTTCGCCGCGGCCTTCGGCCAGCCGTTCAGCCAGCATGTGCTTGGCTGGACGCCGTATATGTTTGACGAAAACGCCATGGGCCAGGCGCCCTCGGCCGACCACTGGATGGGCACCACCAGTTCCGGCCAGGATGCACTGTCCTGGCTGTTGTACGGTGCACGAAGCTCCATGCTGGTGGGCTTGATGTCCGCCGTCATCGGCACGGCCTTGTCAGTGGTCATCGGCACGATCGCCGGTTTCTCCGGCGGCGCCGTGGACAGGTTCCTCAACGGCGTCATCCTGGTGGTCCAGAACATCCCGTCCTTCGCGATCCTGTTCATGATCGCCGGCCTGTTGCAAAACGCCAACGTCCTGCTCGTCTCCATCATCATCGGTGGCCTGGAATGGACAGGCGGCGCCCGCGCCATCCGCGCCCAGGCCATGTCACTGCGAGGGCGCGACTTCACCGCCGCCCTGCGAACCATTGGCGAACACCCGTTGCGCGTGATCATGGTTGAAGTGCTCCCGCACCTCTCCGGCATCATCTCGCCCATGTTCTTGCGCCTGATCGCAGCCGGCGTCGGCATGCAGGCCTCCCTGGCCTTCCTGGGCATTGGCAGTGCAGCCGAGCCCAGCTGGGGCCTGATGATCAACTACGCCACCACCCAGAACGCACTGTTCAACGGACAGTGGTGGTGGTTTGCGCCTCCCGGTCTGTGCCTGGCCCTGATCGGCTTCGCCACCACCATGATCAACTTTGGCCTTGACGAGGTCACCAACCCGACCCTGAGCTCCAAGCGCATGACCTTGATGCGCAAGTTCCTCAAGCAAAAGAAACGCCAGGATGCCGCAGAGCAGGCCAAGATTGGAGCACTGGTATGAAACTGGAAACCGTAGCCGAGATCGCTGGGCGCATAGCCACCTCGCCGCCACTGCTGGAGGCCAAGGGCCTGTGTGTTGACTATGTGACGGAGGCCGGAAACCTCCGGGCCTGCGACGACATCAACATCACCTTGCACCGCGGGGAGATCCTTGGCATCGCCGGCGAATCCGCCTCCGGAAAGTCCACCCTGCTGGCAGCATTGGGCCGGCTCCAGCGGGCACCCGCGGTGACCAGCGCCGGAGAAGTGGTGTTCCATGCCAAGGGCAAGGAACCCGTTGACCTGGCGAAACTCTCGGAAGAGCAGCTGGTGGACTACCGGTGGAGCGGCATTTCCATCGTCATGCAGAGCGCCATGGCGTGCCTGAACCCGGTCAGCCGGCTCAAGGCACAGTTCCTTGACGTCCTGCTGGCCCACGACAGTGCCCTGACCAAGGCCACGGCCACGACCCGCGCCGAGGAACTGCTGCAGATGGTGGGCATTCCCTCACACCGCATCAACGCCTTCCCGCACGAACTCTCCGGCGGCATGCAGCAACGCGCCCTCATCGCGCTGTCCCTGGCCTGCGACCCGGAACTGGTGTTGATGGATGAGCCGACCACCGCCGTCGACGTCGTCATGCAACGCCAGATCCTCTCCAAGGTGCTGGAACTGCAGGAAAAGCTGGGCTTCGCCATCGCCTTCGTCACCCACGATCTGTCCCTGTTGCTGGAGATCTCCGACCGGATCGCCATCATGTACGGCGGCAAGATCGTGGAAGTCGGCACAGCGGCGCAGCTGTACGAAGCGCCCCGCCACCCCTATACGCAGGGGCTGCGCAACGCCTTCCCCCCGTTGACCGAACCCATTCGCAAGCTCACCGGCATTCCCGGCTCGCCGCCCAACCTGTTGAACCTGCCACAGGGCTGCGCCTTTGCGCCCCGGTGCCCGCAAAAGATTGCCCGGTGCGAAAGCGAAATTCCGGCGTTGCTGGACATCCCCGGCGGCCGCGCGGCCTGCCACCTCGTCACCCCGGAAACCCTGGCAGCATCCAAGGAGGAAATCCATGTCTGAGACAACCGAACAAGTCCCGGTATTGGAAGCTCGCAACCTCAAATTGCACTTCGACGTCCACGTGGGCGGAGACCGCAAGACCATCAAGGCCCTTGACGGCGTCGATTTGAAGCTGTACCCCGGTCAGATCATGGCCCTCGTGGGGGAGTCCGGCTCGGGCAAGACCACGATTGCCCGCGTCTTCTCCCTCATCTACAAGCAGACCGAGGGCGAGGTGTTCTTCCGCGGCAAGCCGATCAAGGTCAGCCCCCGCCACGAACGCGAATACTTCAACAACATCCAGCTGATCTTCCAGGATCCCTTCGCGTCGCTGAACTCGCTGAAGAAGATCAGCTACATCCTGGGCAGGGTCTTGAAGATCCACGGCCTGGCCAAGAGCCGCAAGGATGTGCGGGCCAAGTCGCTGGAACTGCTCGAACGCGTGAGCATGTCCCCGGCCGAGGCATACATTGACCGGTACCCCACGGACCTTTCCGGCGGCCAGCGCCAGCGCATCGCCATTGCCCGCTCCCTGGCGGTGTCCCCGAGCGTGATCCTGGCCGATGAACCCACCTCCATGCTGGATGCCTCCATCCGCCTGGACGTGTTGAACCTGTTGTCCGATCTCCGCAAGGAGGAGGGCATGGCCGTCATGTACATCACCCATGACATTGCCAGCGCCCGCTACCTTTCCGACAGGATCTCCGTCATGTACGGCGGGGTCATCGTGGAGTCCGGGGCTACGGAGGACGTCATCTCCAACCCGAAGCACCCCTACACCCAGCTCCTGCTGGCTGCCGCGCCCAACCCGGCCCGGTTCAAGGGCTCGGGAGTGGAGATCCCCAGCGAGGCCGCGGCCGGCACCGGCATGGACAACAGCAAGGTGCACGGCGGCTGCCGCTTTGCCGCCCGTTGCCCGGCCGTCATGGACCGGTGCCTGAGCGAGGAACCCAAGCTCCTGGAACTGGGCGGACGCCAGTCGGCGTGCTGGCTCGTCGAGGACGAGGCGAAGGCCCTCATCTCAGACCAAATGGTCACCAACTAAACGTTTTCTTCATTTTCAACAACTTCGCAATAAAACTTTGGAAGGAATACACATGAAAGACTTTGGACGCAGGAATTTTCTTGGCGCGATCATTGCCGGTTCGGCACTGACCATGGTCGGCTGCAAAGGCGCAGTGGGCGGCGGAGATGCCGGCAACGGTGTCTTGACGCTGGGGGCCGACGCCGGTGCCTCGAACCAGTTCCCGGAGAACTTCAACGCCAACGGCGGTGGCGACGGCGGACCCGGCATTGGCTTCTTCTACGAGACGTTGTTCCGGGTGTCCACCCGCAACGGCGGCAAGTTGGAGCCGGCGCTGGCCGAAAAGGTGGTGTACTCCAACGGCGGCGCCACGGCCACGTACACGTTGCGCAAGGGTGTCACCTGGAGCGACGGCAAGCCGTTCACGGCCGACGACGTCGCCTTCACCTACAACTTTGTGTTTGGCACCCCCGGGCCCGATGAATTCATCAAGGAGCCCGTCAAGGCCCTTGACCCGCTGACGGTGCAGGTCAACTACACCAGCCCGAATTACCAGCAGGACACCAACATGTCCATGTACTACCCCGTCTACCCCAAGCACATCTACGGGCTGCAGGCTGACTACGGCAAGTACGTTGACAAGAAGCCGGTGGGCACCGGCCCGGGCGTGCTCAAGAGCTTCTCCGGCCAGCAGGTCCAGATCACGCTTCGCGACGACTACTGGGGCGGCAAGGCCAAGGGTGTCAAGGTAGTCCACATCATCCCCACCGGTACCGTGGGCAACATCCAGTCCTCGATCTCCAGCGGCAAGGTAGATTGGGCCGACGGCGGCGGCGCCGGCGTCCTGACGCAGTTCCTGGGCATGAACAAGGACAACCACTACGAGTACTTCCCGGACGGCTCCGCCCGCGGCGTCATGTTCGGCTGCAACTATGCGCCCCTGAACGATCCGGCCGTGCGCCGGGCGCTGCGCGACTCGGTTGACTTGTCCGCCGCAACCAAGGCCGTTGGCATCGGCTACACGGTTCCCTCGGTGACCGGCCTGAACCTGGAACTGTACAAGTCCGCCCTCCTGCCTGAGTACGCGAAGGCGCTGACCCCGAACGTGGAACAGGCCAAGGCGGACCTGGCCAAGGCCGGCTTCACCGTGGTGGGCGGGAACCTGACCAAGGCCGGCAAATCCTACCCGCTGCGCTTGTTCGTGAACCTGGGCCAGCCCAGCGACATCGTGGTGGCGCCCATGATCATCGACCAGTGGAAGAAGATCCTGGGCATCGATGTGGCCTACATGCCCACCCCGGACACCGTGTTCCAGGCCAAGATCCACGACTACGAAATGATGGTGTGGACCACCAACCTCAACGGCTCCGCCTACAACGCCTACCAGGGTTACAGCTGGTCCAACATGAGCGACAAGGCCCAGAAGAACGGCGCCGGCAACCAGGGCCTGTGGAAGATGCCCCAGGCGGCAAACGATGCACTCATCCAGCTGTCCAGCGTGCCCATGGGCCAGACCGATCAGATCAACAAGCTCCTGCAGGTCATCCAGAGCGCCGTGGCCAGCGATGCGCCGTACATGGCCTACATGAGCGGCGGTTCCGGCGAAATGTGGACCACCAAGAACTGGAAGGGCTTCCCGTCCATGGCGGATGATGCCTTCAACTACCGCTCCAGCATCAGCGGCTACAACAACGTCAGCATGACCACCATCAACCTCAGCAAGGCGTAAGGAATCATCATGACTAATTTTGGACGCAGGAGCTTTCTGGGTGCGATCATTGCCGGTTCGGCACTGACCATGGTCGGCTGCGAGGGCGCAGTGGGCGGTGGACAGTCCGCCAACGGGGTGCTGACTTTGGGTGCCGACGCCGGTGCCTCGAACCAGTTCCCGGAGAACTTCAACGCCAACGGCGGCGGCGACGGCGGACCCGGCATTGGCTTCTTCTACGAGACCCTGTTCCGGGTTTCGACCAAGAACGGCGGCAAGTTGGAGCCGGCGCTGGCCGAAAAGGTGGTGTACACCAACGGCGGCCGCACGGCCACGTACACGTTGCGCAAGGGCGTCACCTGGAGCGACGGCAAGCCGTTCACGGCCGACGACGTCGCCTACACCTACAACTTTGTTTTCGGGGCCCCCGGCGCAGGCCAGTTCCTGAAGGAATTGGTCAAGGCCGTTGACCCGCTGACGGTGGAGGTCAACTACAACGACCCCAGCTACCAGCAGGACACCAACATGTCCATGTACTACCCCGTGTACCCCAAGCACATTTACGAAGCGCAGGGTGACCACGACAAATTCGTCGACAAGAAGCCGGTGGGCACCGGCCCGGGCGTGCTCAAGAGCTTCTCCGGTCAGCAGGTCCAGATCACGCTCCGCGATGACTACTGGGGCGGCAAGGCCAAGGGTGTCAAGGAAGTCCACATCATCCCCACCGGTACCGTGGGCAACATCCAGTCCTCGATCTCCAGCGGCAAGGTTGATTGGGCCGACGGCGGTGGCGCCGGCGTCCTGACCCAGTTCCTGGGCATGAACAAGGACAACCACTACGAGTACTTCCCGGACGGCTCCTCCCGCGGCGTGCTGTTCGGCTGCACCTACCCGCCTTTCACGGACGCGGCCGTGCGCCGGGCGTTCCGCGATTCCGTGGACCTCACGGCCGCCACCAAGGCCGTCGGCACCGGCTACACCGTGCCGTCGGTCACCGGGTTGAACCTGGAACTGTACAAGAGCTACCTGCTGCCCGAGTACGCGAAGTCGCTGACGCCGAACGTGGAGAAGGCAAAGGCCGACCTCGCATCCGCCGGCTGGACCGTTGAAGGCGGCAACCTTACCAAGGATGGCAAGGCCTACCCCGTCCGCTTGTTCGTGAACCTGGACCAGCCCACCGACATTGTAGTGGCGCCCATGATCATCGACCAGTGGAAGAAGAACCTTGGCGTGGAGGTGGCGTACATGCCCACCCCCGACACCGTATTCCAGGCAAAGATCCATGACTACGAGATGGCGGTCTGGACGGCCAACCTCAACGGTTCCCCGTACAACGCCTTCCAGGGCTACAGCTGGAAGAACCTGGAAGCCGGCCCCCAGAAGAACGGCTATGGCAACCAGGGCCTGTGGAAGATGCCTAAGGAAGGCAACGAAGCATTGGCGGCGTTGCAGGCAGTGCCCATGGGGAACACCGCGGAGATCACCACCCAGCTGCAAATCATCCAGAAGGCCGTTGCCGAGGGTGCCCCGTACCTGTCCTATATGAGCGGTGGTTCCGGCGAAATGTGGACCACCAAGAATTTTAAGGGCTTCCCCAGTATGAAGGATGAAGCCTTCGACTACCGCTCCAGCATCGGCGGTTACAACAACGTCGCGGTCACCACCATCAACCTCACCAAGGCGTAGGGACCCGGAATGCAAGCGTGGCACCGTCCCGATGGGAGGTGCCACGCTTGGCTTTGGCTTTGGCGTCAGTCGAGCTGGGGCATCAGCACGTTGGTGCGCAGCAGTTCACGCAGGCTCAAGAGTCCGACGCCGATCATCCCGGCCTGCGGGCCGGCGATGGATTTTTCGATGGTCAGGTTCTTGGTGGCCAGGGGGTGGCAGCCTTCATAAAGCTGGCTGCGGATGGCCGCCACGTACGGTTCCACCTGCGACAGGGCGCCGCCAAGGATCACATGGTCGGGGTTGACGAAGTTCACGATGCTGCACAGCATTTCCCCGAGCATGCGACCGGCCGTGCGGACGCTGGTGGTCGCGTTGGCGTCGGCCATGTTGGCCAGCTCCACCACGTCCTTCAGATCGGCCACGTTTACGCCCTTGGCCATCAGCTCGGCAACAACGGCCGAGCCGCTGGCAATGGTTTCCAGGCAGCCAAGGTTTCCACACGTGCAGGCGCGTTCGCCGGCCGCTTTCACCCGGACGTGCGTGATGTCCCCGGCCGTGCCCGTGGATCCGCGGTACACCTCGCCATTGGCCACCAGTCCGCAGCCTATGGCGGCGCCGGCCTTGATGAACAGGGTGTTGACGGGTTTCTTCGGGTACTCCTCGGAATTCTGCCGCAGGGCGTGCTCGGCCAGGGCCATCATGTTGGCGTCATTGTCACAAAAGACGGGAACGTTGAAGTGAGCGGACATCCAGTCGCGGATGGGGAACCGGTGCCACCCGGGCATCCGGGCCGGGGAGTCGACCCAGCCGGCAGCGTAGTCGACGGGACCGGGCAGGGCCATGCCGATGCCACGCAACACCCCGCTGGAGTTTCCACTGGCCAGGTTTTCCATCAACGCCGCAATGGTGGCCAGGGTGGCCTCCGGGCCGGCTGCGACGTCGATCGTTCCGGTTTCGGTGGCCAGCAAGCTGCCGGAGAGATCCATCATGCCCACCCGCACGTGGCGGGATCCGAAGTCGGCGACCAGGACGTGGCCGGCCTGGTGGTTCAGTTGCAGGCTGCGGGGCTTGCGCCCTCCGGTGGAGGAGCCTTCCCCGGATTCCACCACCAGCCCGGCGTCGAGCAGTTCATTCACGCGCAGGGAGACGGTGGACGGGGCCAGCTTGAGCACCCGGGCCAGCTGGGCGCGCGAGACTGTCGTCTCGGCGGCGACGAGGGCCAGCATGTCCATTGCGGAATCGCTGACCGCCAGGGCCTGCGGCCGGGACGTGGTGCTCGTTGCTAGGGGGCTGTGGGCGGCCATGGTGCTGCTCCTGAGTGGTTCCTGCGGGAGGCGCAACACTTTGTTTGACGCCTCGTTTCAAGTTCCACCTTACCGGTCAGTATGGGGGCCAGTCTAGGGTTTTTAGCTGTAAGAATCGTAGTAATTACGCAGGATCGAACAAAGCTGTGTTTTCTTGCAGTTTCAAACTATCTTTATTCAAAAAAGTCACAACACGGAGGTGGGCGCAGTGCCGTCAACGAGTACACCGAACCAGGCCGGCCAGACTGGTAAATTTCTTCAGCAGTCCCTTGAGCGCCGTGCCGCGCGGATTCGGGAGGTTACCGGGGACGAGGTCCTGGCCGGCATGTTCCTGCAGGCCATGCGCAACACCCTGGACACAACGCTCACGCGGGAATCGGACGGCACCACCTTTGTGATCACGGGCGATATCCCCGCCATGTGGCTGCGGGACTCCTCGGCCCAAATGCTCCCGTTCCTTCGCCTGGTGGAACCTCAGGGGGAGCTGTACGAGGTAATTGCCGGCCTCATCCGGCGCCAATTTGAGTGCGTGGCACTGGATTCTTACGCCAACGCCTTCAACCAGGAGCCCAACGGCGCCTCCTACGACCCGGAGGACGCGTGCGAAAACCCCTGGATCTGGGAACAAAAATATGAAATCGACTCGCTGGCATTCCCCGTCCAGCTCTGTCACCAACTGTGGCAGCGCACGGGGCGCACGGACTTTTTCACCGAATCCGTCCATGAGGCGTTTCGTTCCATCGTGCGGCAGTGGCGCCTGGAACAGGATCATGAGAAGAACTCTGCCTACCGCTTCGTGCGCCAGACCGAGCTGCCCAGCGAGACGCTCTCGCGTGACGGGATGGGCCCGGAAACCGCCTTCACCGGCATGACCTGGGCCGGATTCCGCCCCAGCGACGACGCGTGCGTGCTCAGCTACAACGTGCCCGGAAACCACTTTGCCCACCTGGCATTGGAGCACATTGCCGAGATTGCCGACGTCGTGCTTGGAGATGCGGCCCTTGCCGCGGACGCAACCGCGCTGGCCGGGGAAATTGCCGCCGGCATCCACAAGCACGGCGTGGTCAACCACCCGGAATTTGGGGACATGTACGCGTTTGAGGTGGACGGGCTGGGCAACACGCTGCTCATGGACGACTCCAACATGCCCAGCCTGCTGTCGCTGCCGCTGACGGGCGGGGTGGACGCGGCCGACCCCCTGTACCAGGCGACGCGGGCATTCATCCTTAGTGAGGCGAACCCGTTCTTCTACCGGGGCACCCACGCCGAGGGAATTGGCAGCCCGCACACACCGCCCGGCTTCATCTGGCCCATCGCGCTGGCAGTCCAGGGACTTACGGCAGCCACGCGCGAGGAAAAGTGGGCCATCCTGCAAACCCTGCGCGACACCACGGGCGGCACCGGCTACATGCACGAGGGCTTCGACCCCAACGATCCCGAGCAGTTCACGCGGCCCTGGTTCTCCTGGGCGAACTCCATGTTCTGCGAACTGCTGCTGGACTACTGCGAAACGGCGTAGCGAGAGCCGGTGACCGGGTCCGTCGGGCTCCGAGGCCCGGCGGGTGTTGCCGGAGTCGGCGTCAGGGGCGTGGGGGGCCGTTGTGGTGATTCGCTCCCGGTCGGCCGGACTCGGATCACCACGACGGCCCCCGGGCCTCCGGATCGCGTCCGGAGCGGCATCCAGTGGCCGTTTCGGCCCCCGCCGCTTGAGCCCGAAGCTGGAACCGGGGGCGAGAACTGCTTTTGCACCCGGGCGCTGTCGTGGACCGAGCTGTTTGGGAGGCGATGGCAGTGTTGGGTGCCTGATTCAGTGGCTGATTCAGTGCCTGCGGGAGCTGCGCAGATCGTTAATCAGTTGAATCAGCTGGTCCGAGTCGCCGGCATAGGGCACTGCGCCCTCGTCCGGTTCCGGCGCGTCAAAGCGCGCGAAGAAGTCGTGGAGCGCCTCCGGGCTAACCTGCAGGGCGTTGGCGTCGGCCCGAAGGTTGCGCAGTTCCAAGCGGGCCAGTGCCTCCTCGTAGCCGATCCGGAGATGGACCAGCACGGGGAACGCGCCGGCGGACAATGTGAGATTGTGCCAGGAGCGCCGCTCGGGGCGCGTCCACAATCCGTGATCGAGCACAATGTCCCGGCCGGATGCCAGCGCCGCACCGGCCTGTTGGCGGACCATGTCGACGGCGGTTTCCTCGCGAACAACGTAGCTGTCTTCCGGGTAATCGATGCCATACCGACCATTGGCACGGAACACTTCCTCGTCGACCGACAGCCGGAGAAACCCGCGACCGGTCAACTCTTGTGCCAACGTGGTCTTTCCCGAACCAGTCACTCCGGCCAGCAACACGGCTACGGGTATGCGCTTCATGAGGATTCTCCCAATTGTTTGGTCGGGCCGCCTCGTTGAATTGCCGGACCGAGGCTGTCGTGGTGATTCGCCCCCGGCC
>JBAUMA010000472.1:0-4323 GCA_049578485.1 Specibacter sp. | reverse complement strand
ACCTTACCCCGGCCAAGCTGGAACGCTCGCTTGGTGCCGTGGTGGAGGACTGCGTGAACGCCGTGGGCGTGGACTTGAACACCGCCTCCCCGGCGTTGCTGGCCCGTGTGGCCGGCGTCGGCCCGCTGTTGAGTGAGAACATTGTGGCGCACCGCAACGAAAATGGCCCGTTCAGCAAGCGCCGCGAGCTCCTCAAGGTGGCACGGCTGGGCCCGAAGGCTTTTGAACAATGCGCCGGTTTCCTGCGCATCACCGGGGGAGGGGAGCCGCTTGACGCCTCTAGTGTGCACCCCGAGGCCTACGGCGTGGCGCGCAAAATCCTGGCCGCCGTGGGCGCCGGCACCGCCGAGATATCCGGCGGAGTGGGCGCCGTGGCGTCCGTCAATCCGGCGGACTTCGTGGACGGCAGCTTTGGCCTGCCCACGGTCAAAGACATTGTGGCGGAGCTGCAAAAGCCCGGCCGGGACCCCCGCCCCCGTTTTGAGACGGCCACGTTCACCGACGGCATCGAGAAGATTGGCGACCTGCGCCCGGGCATGATCCTGGAAGGCATCGTCTCCAACGTGGCAGCCTTCGGCGCGTTTGTCGACATTGGCGTGCACCAGGATGGCCTGGTCCACGTCTCCGCCATGAGCAACTCGTTCGTCTCGGACCCCCACACCGTGGTCAAGTCCGGCCAGGTGGTGCGGGTGAAGGTCCTGGAGGTGGAGCCCGAGCGTAAGCGCATCTCGCTCACCCTGCGCCTGGACGACGACGCCAAGGCTGCCGGTCCCAAGAACGACGGCGCCTCCCGGACCCCGGCGCGAGTGTCGGGAAAGCCGGTGGTTGCGCCTGTCGAAACCAAGCGGCCTGGCCAGGATAGGTCTCGACAAGCTCGACCGACGGGTGGACAGGCCCGACCGGCGGGTGGGGCTGCTCCGGCACCGGCCAACACAGCGATGGCCGAAGCCCTTCGCCGCGCGGGACTGGGCAAATAGGCGCAAAGCGGATGTTGAGGGGACACATCTCCCGCACACTCCGGGGCATGGGCCGAGGGTCATCTGTCCTCTCAACGAGGTTTGGCCGTCGTCGGCTGTTGAGGGGACACATCTCCGCCGAAATCCTCCATTTGTTCGAAGCATGCCTTGGATAGGGCAATTTTTCAAGCACTAGTTCGGCAAAAGTCATAAAGCCGTCACAATCTTGCGCGGTCGCGGCCCCGGCCAGCACACTGGATGCAGGTCATGAGTGTCAGCGACAAGCCCCGGCTCGCTGACCGGCAACCCTCCACCGCGGTGGGGTGCCCCGGGTGAAGACCTGGCATTGGACCATCCGGTCGCAGTGCAAGCGCGGGCCGCACCAACCGGCCCACCCGTCGTTCCTCGACGCATGGTGGGATTCGTTGTCGGCGGCCTCGAGTGTGAAGGAATCCTCCCATGAGTAATGCCTGGTCCTTTGAAACCCGCCAGATCCACGTAGGCCAGGAGCCCGATGCCACCACTGGTGCCCGGGCCCTGCCGATCTACCAGACCACCTCGTTCGTGTTCCCGTCCGCCGAAAGCGCTGCAGCACGCTTCGCGTTGGCCGAGTTGGAGCCCATCTACACCCGCATCGGAAACCCCACGCAGGACGCCGTGGAGCAACGCATCGCCAGCCTCGAAGGCGGCGTGGCAGCCCTGCTGCTGTCCTCCGGCCAGGCCGCCACCACCTTTGCCATCCTGAACGTGGCACAGGCCGGTGACCACATCGTCTCCAGCCCCAGCATCTACGGCGGCACCTACAACCTGCTGGCCCACAGCCTCAAGCGGCTCGGCATCGAGGTCACGTTCGTCTCCGACCCCGACAACCTGGACGAATGGCGCGCCGCCGTCCGCCCCAACACGAAGGCGTTCTTTGGCGAGGTAGTCTCCAACCCGCGCCAGGACGTGCTGGATTTGGAAAACATCAGCACGATCGCCCACGAGGCCGGCGTTCCCCTGCTGGTGGACAACACCCTGGCCACCCCGTACCTCATCCGCCCCCTCGAATGGGGCGCCGACATCGTCATCCACTCCGCCACCAAGTACCTGGGTGGCCACGGCAGCGCCATTGCCGGGGTAATTGTCGACGGCGGCAAGTTCGACTTCGCCGCCGATCCGGAGAAGTTCCCCGGCTTCAACACCCCCGACGAGACCTACAACGGCCTGGTCTACGCCCGCGACCTCGGCGTCGGAAGCGCACTGGGCGCCAACCTCGCCTACATCCTGAAGGCAAGGGTCCAGTTGCTGCGCGACCTTGGCTCCGCCGTCGCCCCCTTCAACGCCTTCCTCATCGCCCAGGGCATCGAGACGCTCAGCCTGCGCGTGGAGCGCCACGTGGCCAACGCCGTTGCCGTTGCCACCTGGCTTGAGGAAAACGAGAACGTGGAGGCTGTCGCCTACGCTGGCATCCCCTCCAGCCCCTGGTTTGAGCGCGGCCGCAAGTACGGCCCCAAGGGCACCGGCGCCGTCATCTCCTTCGACATCAAGGGCGGTGCCGAGGCCGGCAAGCGCTTTGTGGACGGCCTGGAGCTGCACTCACACGTGGCCAACATCGGCGACGTGCGCTCCCTCGTGATCCACCCGGCGTCGACAACTCATGCGCAGCTTTCCCCGGAACAGCAGCTCGCGGCCGGCGTGCGCCCGAGCCTCGTGCGCCTTTCCGTGGGCCTGGAAGGCATCGAGGACATCCTGGCCGACCTGGAAGCCGGTTTCCGCGCAGCAAAATCGGCGTGAGCGGTGTGGTCCACATGAGTCGGGAGGCAGCAGCGGAGCGGGGCGTTTTTGCCCCGGGGACGCCAGCGGGCGCGCCCGCAACGGCCGCATGGTCGGCGGCCGTGGGACAGGGCGGCGGTTTGCTGCGTTCGGTGCCGATCGGCGATCTGCCGCTGGAAGGCGGCGGCGGGCTGCCCGAGGTCACTGTGGCGTATGAATGTTGGGGGACCCTCAACGCGGAAGGCAGCAACGCCGTCCTGATCCAGCACGCCCTCACCGGCAGCACCCACGTCAGCCGCGGCGAGTCCGAGGAGGACGGCTGGTGGGAAGGCCTGGTGGGTCCGGGCGCCGTCATCGACACCGGGAAGTATTTTGTGGTGTCTGCGAACATGCTCGGCGGCTGCTACGGCACCACCGGACCCTCCAGCATCGCCGGTGACGGCTTGCCCTACGGCTCCCGCTTTCCGTTCGTCACCATCCGGGACTCCGTTGCGGCGGAGGCCCGGCTGGCAGACAGGCTCGGCATCGACTCCTGGTATGCCGTTATTGGCGGGTCCATGGGCGGCGCCCGCGCCTTGGAATGGGCGGTGACGTTTCCCGAACGCGTGCGGCGTTGCGCCGTGGTGGCGTCCTGCGCAGCGAGCACGGCCGAACAGATCGCGTTCGCCCAGGCCCAGGTGCTGGCCATCCGCCAGGACCCGCACTTTGCCGGCGGGGACTATTATGACGGCGCCGCCCCCATCGCGGGCTTGGGGCTGGCCCGGCGGATCGCCCACATCACCTACAGGTCCGAGGCCGAGATGGGCGCCCGATTCGGGCGCGCAGTCCAGCCCGGTGAGGATCCGCTGGGGGAGGGCCGCTTGCGCCCGGCCGCCGGCGGATCCGTGCAGGGCAGGTACCAGGTGGAAAGCTACCTCGACCACCAGGCACGCAAGCTGGTGGGCCGCTTCGACGCCAACAGCTACATCGCCATCACGGAGGCGCTCATGAGCCACGACGTCGGGCGCGGCAGGGGCACTTTGGTGCAGGCCCTGGCGCGGACGCGGGACGTGCAGTTCCTGGTGGCTGCCGTCAACAGCGATCGCCTGTATTTCCCCGCCCAGTCGGAGGAATTGGCGGGAGCCCTGCCGGGGGATGTGAAAGTGCGCCGGATCGACTCGGCCATCGGGCACGACGGGTTCCTGACCGAAGTGGCCACCGTCGGCGACCTGCTGCGGGAGTCGTTCTTCACCGACTGACCGGGGTAGCTGGTTGCAGGCTGGCGTTGGCGATGTCACGCTGGCATTTTCTCGGCGACTTCCCGGCCTTCGGCCGCGGGCGGCCTTTGGCCTCCTTGACGTCGCCTACGAAAACACCGGCGCGCCATCGACGGTGGTACCTGGTCGCCGATTCACGCGCGTCAGGGAGCGATTTCCGCGGCAGGGCGCCTAGAAGTTCTTAAAGATCGCTTCTCGGTGGGCGGCGTACTGGTCCGCCGTGACCTGGCCGCCGCGCCGGGCGGTGTCGAGGGCGTCGAGTTGGCGTTTGAGCTCTGCCTCGGCGCGCATGCGCTCATTGGCGAATCCGCCCCCTTGCTGGCCATGCAGGGTGCCGGGGGTGTTCATGGGAACGC
>JBAUMA010000471.1:0-3634 GCA_049578485.1 Specibacter sp. | reverse complement strand
GGCGTGCACATGATCGGCAGCCACATTGGCGAGCAGATCGGTGAAGCACAGCTGATCGTGAACTGGGAAGCGTACCCGGAGGATATTTCCAGCCTCATCCACGCACACCCCACCCAGAATGAAGCCCTGGGCGAAGCGGCAATGGCCTTGGCCGGACGCCCGCTCCACGGCTAGTAACAATTTTTCTAGTGCACCCGGCGCCTGCGCCGGGTGCACTAGGCTCAATATCAATCAGTACACAAATTTTTTCGTAGCAAACGCATTCGTTTGCACAACTCGCGAAATGCAGCGCATAAGAAGGAGAACGGGGACGAAATGTCTGAATCCGTGAACTTGCCCGCCTTGGGTGAAAGCGTCACCGAAGGTACCGTCACACGGTGGCTGAAGCAGGTCGGCGAACGAGTCGAAGTTGACGAGCCCCTGCTGGAGGTTTCCACCGACAAGGTAGACACCGAAATCCCGTCACCGTTTGCCGGCATCCTGGAGCAAATCCTGGTCCCCGAAGACGAGACAGCGGAAGTGGGTGCCGCCCTGGCCATCATTGGCTCCGGCGACGGCGCCACAGCTGAGACAGCCGCGCCGGTGGAGACCCCGGTGGTCGAGCCTGTCGAAACCGCGGCTGCAGCTCCCGCCGCCCCCGTCGAGACCCCCGCACCGGCCGCAGCACCCGCCGGCGACACCTTCGAGGTCAAGCTCCCCGCCCTGGGCGAGAGCGTCACCGAAGGCACCGTCACGCGCTGGTTGAAGGCCGTCGGAGAAACCGTTGAAGTTGACGAGCCGCTGCTGGAGGTTTCCACCGACAAGGTTGACACCGAGATCCCGTCCCCCGTTTCCGGCACGCTGCTGGAAATCCGCGTCCCCGAAGACGAAACCGCTGAAGTGGGCGGCGTCCTGGCGCTGATCGGCTCCGGCGCCCCGGCTGCTCCGGCGGCCCCCGCCCCGGTGGTCGAACCTGTCGAGACCCCGGCACCGGCTCCCGCGGCAGCACCCGCCCCGGCAGCACCCGCCGCACCTGTTGCCGCCCCGGCACCTGTCGCTGCTCCGGCTCCTGCAGCTGCTCCTGCTGCTGCTTCCTCGGCGGCCGAGTCCAACTACGTGACCCCGTTGGTGCGCAAACTCGCCAACCAGCACGGCGTTGACATCGCCACCGTCACCGGTTCCGGCGTCGGCGGTCGCATCCGCAAGCAGGACGTCGTGGCTGCCGCCGAGGCCGCCACGGCTGCTGCCGCACCGGCTGCCGCACCCGCGGCAACGTCGGCTGCCAAGTCTGCCCCCGCCGTCGTGCCGTCCTCCTTGCGCGGAACCACCGTCAAGGCCCCCCGGATCCGCCAGGTCATTGCCCGCCGCATGCGCGAGTCGCTGGATGTTTCCACGCAGCTCACCCAGGTGCACGAGGTTGACATGACGCGCATCGTCAAGCTGCGCAACTCGGCCAAGAACCAGTTCCAGGCCGTCAACGGCACCAAGCTGACGTTCCTGCCATTCATTGCCAAGGCGGTGACCGAGGCGCTCAAGCAGCACCCCAAGGTCAACGGTGAGTACAACGAGGAAACTCAGGAAATCACCTACCACAACGCCGAGCACCTGGCGATTGCCGTGGACACCGACAAGGGCCTGCTGGTACCTGTCATCTCCAACGCGGGCGATCTGAATCTGGCCGGCCTGGCCGGCAAGATCGCCGATGTTGCCGCACGCACCCGCAGTGGCAAGATCGGTCCGGACGAGCTCTCCGGCGGCACGTTCTCCATCACGAACATCGGTTCGGTTGGCGCACTGTTCGACACCCCGATCATCAACCAGCCCAACGTTGCCATCCTGGGCACCGGCGCGATCGTCAAGCGCGCAGTGGTGGTGACCGGTGCCGACGGCGATGACACCATCGCCATCCGCCACATGATGTACCTGTGCCTGACGTACGACCACCGTCTGGTGGATGGCGCGGACGCCGGCCGGTTCCTGCAGACCTTGAAGGCCCGTCTGGAAGACGGCGCGTTTGAGGCCGACCTGGGCCTGTAACACGCCCCAGACGTGACCCGTGGGTCGCCTTCCACACACGAAGGCGACCCACGGGTGTTTTATGGACACTTAGTCGCTAAACTGCTTGCATGACCGTACTTCAGAACATTCTTGTCTTCCTGCACGTACTCGGCGCGGCAGCCATTGTTGGTGGCTGGTTCGCCACGTTCAAGAAGCCCACCGTCCTGCCCATCCAGCTCTGGGGTGCCATCGCCCAGCTGGTGACCGGCCTGGCCCTGGTGGGCATCCTCGGCGCCACGCACGAGCCCGTCAACTACGCGAAGATCGCCGTCAAGCTTGTCATCGCCGTGGTGGTCCTGGTTCCGGCGATCATCGGGTACCGCAAGGCCAAGGCGGGCCAGGAGGTCCCCACCGGACTGGCGCACGCCGTAGGCGGCATGGCGCTGATCAACATCGCTGTGGCCACCATCTGGTCCTAGCAGCTACATCGCATTTCGGCGCTTTCATCGCTTTTAGGTGGTTCCTGAACCCCCTGCAAGGGGTAAAAGCGCCGTTTTGCGTTTAAGTCAGCCGTGATCCGGAGAGATGCAAAACTCGTTGCCGTCGGGATCCGCCAGCACCACCCAGGAAAAGTTCCCGACGGAGTGCCCCTCCAGGCGTTTGGCACCCAGCGAAACGGCCCGGGCGGCCTCGCCCACCATGTCGGCGGCCGCAAAGTCCAGGTGGAGGCGTCGGCGCCCCTCCGTGGGATCGGGCACCTCCTGGATGGCCAGGCGGGTCTGCCCCTCCCCCGGTTTCAGCCATGTAAAGCCGCTGCCGGAGAACGACACCTCCGTTTCCAAAAAGGCCGTCCAAAATTCCACGAGTGCCGGGACATTGGCGGAATTGATGACCACCGTTGAAAGTTTGACCATGCCGACAGTGTAATCCGCACGCACGTCCGCACTCAACGGCATAAGGTGGATGAGCATGCCCATGAGCATCAGGGCATCGACTCACAGAATTCTTCAAAAGGAGTGAACATGGCTACTATTCGCAACGCCCACGCAGGCTGGATCGGCGACCTTCCCACCGGTGCCGGCCAGGTATCGCTGGACAGCTCCGGCCTGGGCAAGTTCGACATCACCTGGAAGGCGCGCGCCGAAGCCGCCGAAGGCAAGACCAGCCCGGAAGAGCTCATTGCGGCGGCACACTCTGCCTGCTTCGCCATGGCCTTCAGCAACGCACTCGGCGAAGCCGGTGCAGCAGCGGACTACGTCAACACCTCCGCCGCCGTCACCTTCGTGCCGGGCACCGGAATCACCGGCAGCCACCTGACCCTTGCCGCCAAGATCCCGGGCATGAGCCAGGAAGACTTTGCCCGCATCGCCGAGGATGCAAAGGCCGGCTGCCCGGTTTCGGCAGCACTGGCCGGCGTCGCCATCACGCTGGACGCCACGCTCGACGCGTAGTCCCCACCCGCTCCCAAACCTCGTACCTCGGTTTGGGGCCCTCGCGGGCGTGGGCCCAGTCTAAGGGTCCTGGCAAGCGTGGGCCCAGTCCATGGGTACCCGCAAACGCGCAAAGCCTCGCGGGCGTGGGCCCAGTCTAAGGGTCCACACAACCGCGCTGGGGCCCTCGCGGGCGTGGGCCCAGTCTAAGGGTCCACACAACCGCG
>JBAUMA010000470.1:0-2014 GCA_049578485.1 Specibacter sp. | reverse complement strand
GCGCCGGCGTTCGCGAATGCCCAGGTGCCAGGCAAAGAAGAAGATAACGATCATGCCGGCCACCAAAGACGGGATCATGGGGACAAAAACCTCGCTCGGGCTCACCTTGAGCGCCGCTGCCGCACGGGCGGTAGGGCCGCCCCAGGGCAGGATGTTCATGGTGCCGTTGGCGAGGCCGGCCACGCAAGTCAACACCACCGGGCTCAGCCCCAGGCGCAGGTAGATCGGCAGCATGGCCGCGGTGGTCAGGATAAAGGTGGTGGAACCGTCACCGTCGAGCGAGACCAGGGCCGCCAGGACAGCGGTGCCGACAACCACCTTTGCGGGGTCGTTGCCCAGCGTGCGCAAGATCAATTTGACGAGCGGGTCAAACAGCCCGACATCGATCATCATGCCGAAGAAGACGATCGCGAACATCAGCAGTGCGGCCGTGGAGGTCAGGCTCTTCATGGAGTCCATGACCATGTCGCCGAGGCCAAGACCGGCCCCTGTGAACAGGCCGAAAATGGTGGGCACCACGATCAGCGCCACCACGGGCGTTAGTTTCTTTGTCATGACCAGTGTCATGAACACCGCTATCATGGCAAAGCCAAGGATGACCAACATAAGAACTCCTTTGTACTTAGGGCCGCAAACGTGAGGCTCACCCATCAAGTTATAGTGATCTGAATCACGAGGCGGGTTAAGTCCACTTGACCCAAGTAGTGCCCGTTGAACACGTTTAGCCCATAAAAACCACCAGACCCCGGCGCGCGACACCAGCGACACCGGAGCAGAGGAGACCTTAGTTGAAGCAGGCACGCTCCACGCCTCGGCTGCGCTTTTCCACGCGCGTTCTGCTGGTGCAGATGGCCGTGGTGTTTGCCGTCGTGCTTGTCACCGCCGGCACGTTCGCGGCACTCACCTACCAATGGCTGGGCGAACAGGACGAGGCGCGCGCCCTGACCGTGGCGCGCGCTGTGGCCTCTTCGGAGGATGTGCGCCGCGAAACCGCAGCCCTTGCCGCGGCACCCGAATCGTCGCTGACGCCGGCGAGCCTGGCCAAGGGGCCGCTGCAACTGAACTCGGAGTCGATCCGGGCACGCACGGGCGCCTTTTTCGTCGTCGTCACGGACGACTCCGGGCTGCGCCTTGCCCATCCAAACCCGGCCATGCTGGGGCAAAAGGTGTCCACCGACCCCTCGGTGGCCCTGGCCGGCGGCGAATCGACATCACAGGAGCACGGCACACTGGGCAGTTCGGTTCGGGCCAAGGTGCCGGTCTTTGCCCCGGGCTCGGGCATGAATGTGGTGGGTGAGGTGGTTGTGGGCTTCTCCAGCGACGACGTCCTTGCCGGCATGCTGCGCAACATTGTGCCGGTGGCCCTCATCGCGGGGGCGTCCCTGGCCCTTGCGGCGCTGGCCTCGGCATTGCTGGGGGCCCGCCTCCGGCGGCTCACCCTGGGCCTTGAACCGGAGGAGATCGCCGGCCTGGCACAGGACCAGGAGGCCGTGCTGCGCGGGGTTGACGAGGGCGTGATCGGGGTGACTGAACGTGGCGTCATCACCGTTTTCAATGAAGGTGCCCGAAGGCTCCTGGCGCCTGGCTCCGGCGTCGACTTTGGCGGGCTTGCCCTGGCTGGCAGCGGGCTGCCGGGTTTCCTGGCCGCGGCGGCCGACCCCTCGGAGGGTGAATATGGCCCGTCGGAGCATGTGATGAGCGACAGGGTGGTCATCGTCACCGCCCGCCCCGTGACCATTGAGCGCAACGGCCCCGGCGCACGCCCGCTGGGGAGGGTCATCATGGTTCGCGACCGCACCGAGGTCCAGGCCCTGACCCGGCAACTGGACGCCGTCAACGCCCTGGGCACGGCGTTGCGTGCCCAGCGGCACGAGTTCGCGAACCGGCTGCACACGGTGGCGGGCTTGCTGGACATCAACCAGCCGGCCGAGGCACGCGACTATGTTGCCGCGATCATGGACAACGGCCCGCTGCACTACCCAGCCCGGGACCTTGGCATGCTCAAGGACCCGTA
>JBAUMA010000469.1:0-4480 GCA_049578485.1 Specibacter sp. | reverse complement strand
GCGCATGGGAGTGACCGACGAGACCGAAGTCTCGGCGGTCGCCGCAGACGTCCTCACGGGCGAATCTTCGGCCACTGAGGCCGCTATCCCGGCACCGAGTGTTCCCGGCGCAAGCGTCCTGGTAGGTTCGCACGATCTAGCCGCCCTGGAACAGCGCCCCGAGGTCATCACCGGCCTACGCGATCACTTGCCCGAAGTTGCCGAACACTGGGATGACGTAGTGATCGACACCCCGCCAGCACTGGGTATCGTGACGCTCGCGGCCCTCGCTGCAGGGGACATTATCGTGGCGGCAATCGCTTGCGAAACCGAGGCATACGACCAGTTGGAACGCCTCGAAGAAGTCATTGCGCAGCGCGTAGCGCCGCGCTTGCGCAAGGGCCAGCGCGTCCACTGGATTGTGCCCACCCGCCACGACTCACGCCGCCTACTTGACCGAGAAATAGTTGAACTTCTTAACGAGCGCTACCCCGGACAGGTCACCAGCCCGATTAGGGAGGCTGTAGCAGCGCGCGACGCATACACGCTAGGGATGCCGGTAAGCATCTACGCCCCCAGCTCGGGAATCGCTGAGGACTACGCCGCAGCCCTCGCTCCGATTTTCAAGGTCACAGCGCAACGCTAGACCATCTAGACCACTACAACCAATAAGAATTGTTCGACCAACCGGACAACCGGGGACGAACCGACCCAAGGGGAAATCATGGCCGATATGAAACGCCAGTCGCTACGCAACCGCAACAAGGCCGCAATCACGACCGAATCATTGCAAGTAGAGCAGGGAGAACCGGCCATGCCAGCAACCGAGGCAGCGCCAGCAGCCACGGAAGAAACGAAGGCACCGGCACCGGCACCGGCACCGGCCAAGGCACCGGCAAAGAAACAGGGTCATGCACCGCTCGAAGCCAACGAAATAACCCGGATCGGGATTTACCTAACCCCGGAACAGTTCAACGGAGCAAAAGCCGCATACCTGGCCGACTGGCTCAACGGGGGAGACTCAAACACCTTCGCACGCTGGATCGGTGAAGTGATCAGCGCCCATGCACAGCGAACCCCGCAGGAGCGCTTGGAGCGCTCAGCGCTGCGCGGTCGCGCTACGGAGCGAACCGGCAGCTCACGATCATTCAATGTGCCGACAGAGGCCGCGGAGAAGATGCGCGAGGCAGTTGTCGCAGATCAGCGAGTGGGCCGGTGGCCCTCCGAGAGCGCTTGGTGTGCCGAGGCAATGGACCTGGCGATTGAAGCAGCGCGGGAACGGAACGGTGGAAGCTTGCCAACCCCGCCCGCACGGTTGCCAAATCGTCTGACCCGCTAGACCAGGGGAAAACCAAATGCAGATCCAAGACTTGCCGATCATCCCCTATATATTTTTCGTACTTGGTGCAGCTCTCGTTCTGTTCTCTCGAAAAAAGATCCAGCCCGAAAATCATGACAAACGATGGACGTACCTATTCGCCGTGGGAGCGCTCATTGCTCTTGTTTCAGCAGTCATGGCATGGATCTAGCCCGCCTCGCAGCCCTGCCGGAGTGTCGGCACCAAGTAGGAAGATGAAGCCATGAACAAGGATGCAAAGCAGCTTTCAGATGATGCGTATCTAGCGGTTCGGACGATTTGCCACCAACGCGCTGAGTCCTACCCCGCACCACACGCCTATGACACGTTGGCAAATCTCAAGATGCTTGCCGCAGCGCTGGGCACCAGCCTTGAAGTTATCGGGGATGGACTCACCAGATCGCTTGAAACGCACCAGGTTACTGATGCACCGGGAGTCACCCCGGCAGCGAGCGTGACGATTGCAAACCACAGCTTGGTGCAAGCCGCTTCACTGGCACGGCAGATAGCGGATCTGCTCGATGCTGCACAGCAAGCAATCGCCAACCAAGGCTATAAGGACTAAGAAATCACATGCAGCTCATTGCACAGATCAACTCTCGGAGTGATCCCAAAAAGCCCTACCGCGAACAAACCGTTGAAGCCGACAGCTACGAAAACGCCTACCAACAGATAGCGGATTCCCTGGCCGAAGATGACCGGTTGCTCTCGGTGCGATACGCCTAAGGAACGCGAGCACAAAGACCATGACTTTCACCCCTGACCCGGAGAAGATCAGCCACTACCCGACACCACGACGGCCCTATGTTCAATTCACCATGAATGAGCGCAAGTTCCACGCGCGGGTCAATGGGTGGCAGGGCGAAATGATCATGGTTTCTTACCCGCCGACCTTGATTAGCAAGTACACGCATGGGCAGCGCACTACCGTGTGGATGCATAAGTCTGAGGCTGTACGTATTCGCCGGGAAGATTCGGTATGGGCCGACTTGGAAGATGATTGGCCCTGGCATGAAGCCCAGGACGCAAAAATCTCGTTCAGGCCCGATCCGTGGATTATTTACAGCCAACAATTTCCCGACGCTGAGAGCTAGCAAGCGGTACCGGTCCAGGGGCCGGCTAGCTTCCTAGCCTCCCAAGAAGTGACATTATTTCCCGCCCGAAAGGATAAATGATTATGGTTCAGCAACGCAAGTATCTAGACAGCAAGCGCAGGGTTCCCCTCGCTGGTAGGCCCATTTATCCCCAGTGGAACATGATCATGGAGATGGGAATTCGAGCCGTGGAAAAAGGCTGGGCCGATGAATCGCCCTATCTTAGCGACGTGATGTGGGATGGCATTCGCAAGCAGGGAATCTGCCCGCAGCCAGCCGCTTTTTGTAACCCGCTTCTTCGGGAGTGGCTGGAAGCTGATGAAAGCCCAGCACTAGATTTTCTCCGTACTCAGTGGAACAACGTTCGTGCCCCCGAATCGGTGGCCGAGGCATCGGAGATGTTGGCCGTGGAGGATTGCATCTCACGAGGTTATGGGCACCGCCTGAGGATGGAGTGCGCCGCTCGAGAAACCCTGTCGGGGGCGTGGGCTGCTGGCTGGTGCACAGATTGCGCCAGCGCGCTTCTCTGGCGCTTTGACAACGCACAGGCTCCCGGCGAAGAAATGACTTTTCAGACGTGGCCGTTCTATGACCACGAAGTGTGTGCCCCTGTAGAAGGTTAGTAGGCGGCACCGGCTCCAGGGGCCGGCTAGCTTCCTAGACTCTCAAAAACTTGAAACGAGTGAATGACATGAAAAAAGTAGGTATGGTTCTTGGTTGTGTTGCCGGGGTGATGCTCTTTACCGGATGCACTCAGGCTGTAGTCCCGGAAGCTCAGCCAAATACTCTCGTATCGAGTCCGTCTGTGGGTAGTGAACCAGGCGGTGTTATTGATCCGCTCGATTGCTACATCAGCGGAGATTTGAAAACCACGGATAAAGCCGTGCTCCGCTGTGGTGAGCTTGAGTTGGCTCAGGTTGAATTTACCGACCAGAAGCCCGCAATCATCACCAAGGAAACTCCCGATTGGAAGGTCACTGGTGCCTCTCGCGGAACCGCTGAGGATAAGGGTTTTGTGCGTATCCAGATGGTGGGAACAGGCCGCCAATGCACCTATGGGCGTAGCCCTTCGGTTGCCCCGAAAGAGACTTGGGTGAATTGCCGCCCCTTGAGTGAGCTTGCCCCCTCAGACAGTATCCACGTTTAGCAGTACAGCCATAAACGACGCTGTGTGGTGTCCAGAGCATTGAAGTGGCTCGGGCAATACGAGCGGGTTCGTTGTGGAAATCCTCGCGATCAACCATGAGAATTTCGTGAGGGTATTCCTTACGCCAACACCAAAAAGGGGATCTGAAATGCGTATGCATCCGATGCGAGGACGGGGCATGAACTTGAGCAAAATAAAATCCTGGATACGGGATGTCTATTCCCGGCGACCGAGGACAAATCTAATTGGTGCTGTGGTAATCGGAGCGCTGCTGCTCACCGTTATCGCGATCGCTGCTTATCGCGTTTTGTCTCTGTTCCTCCCAATCAATGTGGACGCGCGACCCGAGAATTATCAAGTTATTAATTTGGCACTCATCGTTGCTGCTGGGTTCGGTGTGTTGATGGCACTGGTGGTGAATTTCCGCAAACAAAAGGACTTGGAAGAAGGGCGTTTTGTTGAGCGGTTTGGTGCCGCTGCGGCACAGCTTAGCCAGGCCGACCCGGCAGCACGTATTGCCGGGGTTTATGCAATGGCAGGTGTTGCAGATCGAACGAAGAATGAGGAACGTCAACAGTGTATTGATGTTTTGTGTGGGTATCTGAGGCTGCCCTATGATCCGATGCTTGGGTCGAATCATCTGGTTTCGAAAACAACCCGTAGGGCGTTTCGGCACCCCGCTGGCGCGTTGGAAGAGAGTACCTTCCTGTTTCGGCACAATGACCGCGAGGTACGTCAAACCATCGTTCGTGTAATTGCTAATCATCTTCGGCTAGGAAGGGGGCGTACTTCTTGGTCAAAATTCGATTTTGATTTCACCGGAGTGTATTTTGAAGATGCGGATTTCCGTGGGGCGACGTTCAGCGGCGACCATACCTCGTTCGATAGGGCGACGTTCAGCGG
>JBAUMA010000468.1:0-1665 GCA_049578485.1 Specibacter sp. | reverse complement strand
GCCGACGGCGGTTTCGACAGCATTGAGAAGACCGATCTGCACGGCCGCTTCCGCTGGTGGGGCCTGTACACCCAGCGCAAGCAGGGGATCGACGGCGGCAAGACGGCCACGCTTGAACCGCACGAGCTCGAAGACAAGTACTTCATGCTGCGCGTGCGTATCGATGGCGGCGCCCTGACCACCGAGCAGTTGCGCGTCATTGGGCAAATTTCCACCGACTTTGGCCGGGACACCGCCGACTTGACCGACCGCCAAAACGTGCAGCTGCACTGGGTGCGCGTTGAGGACGTCCCCGAGATTTGGAACCGCCTCGAAGCCGTGGGCCTTTCCACCACCGAGGCGTGCGGCGACGTGCCCCGCGTGATCCTCGGATCCCCGGTTGCCGGCATCGCCAAGGACGAGATCATCGACCCCACCCCCTTGATCAAGGAGGTTAGCGCCCGGTTCATCGGCGATCCCGAACTGGCCAACCTGCCCCGGAAGTTCAAGACCGCCATCACGGGCCACCCGTCCCAGGACGTGGTCCACGAGATCAACGACTTCGCCCTGGTGGGCGTGGTCCACCCCGAACTCGGAGTCGGCTACGACCTCTGGGTGGGCGGCGGACTCTCCACCAACCCGCGCCTGGCCGAGCGCCTGGGCGTGTTTGTTTCACCCGAGGTTGCCGCCGAGGTGTGGCTGGGCGTCACCAGCATCTTCCGCGACTACGGCTACCGGCGCATGCGCACCAAGGCCCGCCTGAAGTTCCTGCTGGCCGACTGGGGCCCGGCCAAGTTCCGCCAAATCCTGGAGGACGAGTACCTGGGCCACAAGCTGCCCGACGGCGATCCGGCCCCCAAGCCGACCTCCCCGGGCGACCACATCGGCGTCCACGAGCAAAAGGACGGCAAGTTCTTCATCGGCGTCACACCCACCGTGGGCCGCGTTTCCGGCAGCATCCTGACCGCGGTCGCCGACGCCCTGGAAGCCCACGGCTCGTTCCGCCTGCGCACCACCCCGCACCAAAAGCTCGTCATCCTGGACGTGCCCAAGGAGCAGGTTGAGCCGCTCATCACGGTGCTGGACGGCCTGGGCCTGTCCGCCCGACCGTCGCTGTTCCGCCGATCCACGATCGCCTGCACGGGCATCGAGTACTGCAAGCTGGCCATCGTGAACACGAAGGACACCGCGGCCACGGCCATCTCCGAGTTGGAGACCCGCCTGGCCGACCTCGTGGACACCGGCGTGCTCACGCAACCGATCGCGCTGAACATCAACGGCTGCCCCAACTCCTGCGCCCGGATCCAGACCGCGGACATTGGCCTGAAGGGAATGATGCTTCCCACGGACGACGGCGGCACCGCCCCCGGCTTCCAGGTCCACCTCGGTGGCGGGCTGGCCACGGACAACCGTGTTGAGGCCGGCCTGGGACGCACCATCCGCGGCCTGAAGGTCACGGCGTCCGAGCTGCCCGACTACGTGGAACGCGTCGTCCGCCAATACGTGGGTCACCGCACGGCCGACGAAACATTCGCCGAATTCGCCCACCGCGCCGATGAGGAGCTGCTGAAATGACCGAGGACGAAACCACCTTCGCGGTCGATGCCGCCCCCGCCCCTTCGCCGCACGGCGTTGGTCCTTCGGACCACGCCGACGGCTCAGGCAGGCCCGATGCCACTCCCGGGG
>JBAUMA010000467.1:0-4863 GCA_049578485.1 Specibacter sp. | reverse complement strand
TTTCCAGGGTGGCGAGGTGAAGAGCACCGTGATCGGTGCCCGCCCCAAGCAGTACCTTGAAAAAGAGTTCGCCGACTACTTGAAGTAAACGGCATTCGCCTTAAAGGGGTGTGGACCGGGCTTTGTCCGGTCCACACCCCTTTAAGGCGAATGCCGTTTACTTCAAGTAGTCGGCGAACTCTTTTTCAAGGTACTGCTTGGGGCGGGCACCGATCACGGTGCTCTTCACCTCGCCACCCTGGAAAAGGTATACGGCAGGAATCGAGGTGATGCCGTATTTGGCCGAGATGGCCGGGTTGGCATCAACGTCGACCTTGATGACCTGGACCTTGTCGGCATACTCCACCGACATTTCGTCAAGGATGGGTCCAATTTTGCGGCAGGGACCGCACCATTCGGCCCAAAAGTCCACAATGACGGGCTTATCGGAATTCAGGACGTCTTCGGCGAAGCTTGCGTCGGTAGCGCTCTTTGCATTGCTCATGTCATTCTGCTTTCTCTTAGGAATCCAGCTCGGCGAGGTAGTGCTCCACGTCCAGCGCGGCTACACAACCCGAACCCGAGGCCGTGATGGCCTGGCGGTACGTGGGGTCAACAACGTCGCCTGCGGCAAACACGCCGGGCAGGCTGGTCTTGGAGGAACGGCCCTCGACGGCGATGGTGCCGGCGGCGGTCAGGTCAAGGACATCTTTGACCAGTTCAATGCGGGGATCGTTGCCTATGGCAACGAATACACCGGTGACGGGGAGTTCACTCTTCTCGCCGGTGACGAGATTGTTCAGGCGGATGCCGGTGACCTTCGCGTCGCCTTCAACGGCCACCACCTCGGAGTTCCAAACGAACTTGATCTTGGGGTGGTTCAAGGCGCGATCCGCCATGATCTTGGAGGCGCGCAGCGTGTCGCGGCGGTGCACCACGGTCACCGACTCGGCAAACTTCGTCAGGAAGATGGCCTCTTCCATGGCGGAGTCGCCACCGCCAATCACGGCGATGTTGTGGCCCTTGAAGAAGAAGCCGTCGCAGGTGGCACAGGAACTGACGCCGTGGCCCACCAGGCGCTTCTCGCCCTCCACGCCCAGCTCGCGGTACGCCGATCCGGTCGAGATGATGATGGAACGGGCCTTGAATTCCTGGCCGTCGGCCAGCGTCACGGTCTTGACCGCACCGGAAAGCGAAACGGAGGCAACGTCGTCGTACATGACCTCCGTGCCGAAGCGTTCGGCCTGCTTGCCGAAGTTTTCCATCAAGTCCGGGCCCATGATGCCATCCGGGAAGCCGGGGAAGTTCTCCACGTCGGTGGTGTTCATCAGCTCGCCGCCCGCGGTCACCGAGCCGGCGATCATGAGGGGTTTGAGGTCGGCGCGGGCCGTGTAGATGGCGGCCGTGTAGCCTGCCGGGCCGGAGCCGACGATGATAACGTCGCGGACATCGCTGGCGGGGGTAGCTTGCGTGGTCACGGGTACGTGTTCCTCTTCCTTCTGGGGTACAGCCACGGCTGGCGTGGCCGCAACGGGGCATTCGACATGCACAACTGAAAACGGTGGCGAAATATTCCACAAAGGCCCGCCACGGTGGGGTACCGGGCGGGCCGTGGCTTGCTACTTGATGCTGATCTCGGCGATCTTCAGGCCGAACGGGTACGTCACAAACGGCTGCAGCCGTGGCAGCTGGGTGAAGCTGATGATCACGTACTTGGCCTTCACTCCAGCGGCTGCCTTGAGCGTGAAATCGGGAGCGCTGAAGGAGCCGCTGCCAATCTTCACGGCGCCATCCAGGGATGGTTTGCTGTTCGTGAGGATGTTGAACTGTCCGCCGGATCCGGCGATCTGGTTCATGGTCACCGAACTGATGGTGGCTTCCTGCTTCAGCTCAATGGCCAGGTCAATGCTGTCCGTCACGCTGGCAAAGGTGTCATTGGAGAATTCGACCGTGGGCCAGTAGGTGCCCTTGTTGTTGTCGAACGCATCCTTCAGCCGAGGAATGAACATGTCACCGTAGCGTTCGGCACCGGGGGCGTACACGGTGGCGTCGGTGATGGCCTTGATGGCGGGGGGAACCACGACCGGTGCCGGCGCCTTGGAGGGCGCCTTGGTGCCTGTGCTGGGCTGTGAGGCAACACTGGAGGCCGTCTTGTCGCCCCCGGCGGTGTTGGCTCCGTTAAACAGGTTGCTGATGTGGGAGACGGCGAAGATCAGGGCCGCGGCGACGAGCACCGTGACAATGACGCCCGTCAGCCAGCGGCCGCCGGACCGCGGCGCGTTGTCATCGTCGTCGACATCCGCTTCCGGCTCGGCGCTTGAATCGTAGGCGTCGCTGGCGTCGCGCACCTCGGCCGGGAATGTGCCGGCCTTCCGGGCCTGCCCAAGCGAGGCATCATGGTCTTCGTTGATGAAGCCGTAGTCGTCATCGTTCCACAGCGTCACCTTGGGCTCGGCGGCGGTAGCCGGGGCGGGGGCGGCAGCGGACGCAGCAGCGGCTGCGGTGGCTGCCCGGGGTGCGACGACGGGGGGAGCCACTGGCGCAGCCGGCACGGCCGCGGTGGGTGCCGGGGCTGCGGGAGTCTGCTCCGCCGCGCGCCTGACGGGCGCTGCGGGGTGGGCAGGGGTCATCGGAGTGTCGTCTTCGTAGACATACGCGCTGGCCGAGGGGGCCGCGTCGCGGGCGCTGCCAAAGATCTCCGTGCCCAGGGTGTCCGTGAAGAACGGCTCCCGGTAGACGTCCTCGTCGTCGCGGGCTTCGGTGGGAACCACCAGGTCAAGGAGATCGGCGGGGGACGTCCTGGCGGCAATGAGGTACGTGGCGCTGTCCTGCGTGCCCAAATCGAGGATGGAAACATTGGACATGCGTTCCCCTGTGGCCACCTCTCGGGCACTCTGGGTGAGGTTAGCCGAATTGCCAACACCCGACACAATAATACTGACCGGTCGGTTCAATACCTGGTCCAGGCCGTCGAGGACAACATCGTTCTCAACGGAGGCCAGAATGCGGCCGGTCACCTTGTAGCGGCCGCCAAGGATGGAGCCCACATCAATCGGTTGTGGCACCGAATCCTCCTTGTAAATTTCATGGTGGCCGTGCCGCAAGTGCGAACCGCCGTATTTTCACTGATTCTATAGGATGGGGGTGCGAATTCAGTGGTTGTGTGGCCCAAGTGGCACGGTGGGCTCAGCTTTGCTGCTTGCGGCTGACTACTTGCGCGAGGGCGCCTTGGAACGGATCCTTGACAGCACCGGTTCCAGAACGTCATCCAGTTCGCGGACCCGCAACACCTTCAGCATGATCATGTAGACCAATGCCATGAACGTTCCCACGACGGCGAGCGTCACCAGGGACGCCGAGATGGACGTCCACAGGAAGCCGTTCGCCGCCGAGCCGCCAAAGAGCCGCAACGCCAATTCGCCGGCCACCGCCGCCACCAATGCGGCGGCAAGGAAACGCATGTACGCCCGCAGGATCAACCCGCCACCGTAGTTGCCCAGCCGCTTTTTCAGGTAGTGGTGGCTCAGGAACGGGCCAAGGAAGTTGTTCACGGTATAGCTGACGGCCACGCCGTAGATGATCAGCTGGTCCGGCAGCGCTGCGGCAGCCAGGACCATGGCGACGCTGGTGACCACCACAATGCACTGGATGATGAACGGGGTCTTGGCATCCTCGAGGGCGTAGAGCACACGGTTGAGAATGAAATACACGCTGAAGAAGGGGGCGCCAATGGCCAGGATTGCCAGGGCGATGGCGATCTGGCGTCCGGACAGTTCGTTGTTGCCGCCAAAGAGCATGCCCAAGGGACCGGAGAGGACTATGAGTGCCATACTGGCAAACACCGTGGCCACGCCCGTGGTGCGCAGCGCTGAGGACAGGGATGTGCGCAGCCCCGAGAAGTCCCGTTTTGCCGCGGCATGTGCCATGGCCGTGAACATCACCGTGGCGATGGACAGCGCAATGATGGAGTGCGGCATGATGTACAGCTCGGTGGCGCGGTTGAATTCGTAGATGCCGGGGACGCCGTTGCCACCACTTCCGGCGCCGTCGGGCTTGCTGCCTGAGGAAATCGTGGCAACGCGCAAAATGACCAGATAGCTGAGCTGGCCAATGGCCATGGTGCCCATGGTCCAGCCGGCAATCTTGGCCGTGGCCCCGAGTCCGGTGCCGCGCAGGCCGAACTTGGGCCGAAGTTTCAGCCCAAGCCGCTTGACCGGGATGATCAGCAAGGTGGATTGGACCACGATTCCCAACGTCGCGGTACCGGCCAGCAATATGGTCTGGGTCAAGGTCCAGTTCTCGACGGTGTGGTGGTGGGACCGGGAACTGCCGGCCACAACGATGAAGACGAGCAGCCCGGCAATCGCCACCACATTGTTGGCCACCGGGGCCCATGCGTAGACCTTGAAGGCGTTGTGGGCGTTGAGGATCTGCCCCAGCAGCGTGTACAGGCCATAGAAGAAGACCTGGGGCAACAGGAACAGCCCAAAAGTGATGGCCAGTTGCAGCTGCCCGCCGGTGAAGGACGTGAACGTTCCCATGATGGGGACAACCAGGACCATGACGATCAGGGTCAGCACCAGCAAGCCCGTAATTCCCAGGGTCAGCAGCCGCGAAACAAAATCGGTCCCGTTGTCCGGCTGCTTGCTTGCCTTGACGATCTGCGGGATCAGCACGGCGTTGAACACCCCGCCGGCCACCAGCAGGAAGATGATGTTGGGCAGGTAGTTGGAACCTTCAAAGACGTTCGCCACGGTGGTGCCGGCAATCGCGATGCCCAGCACCACGCCCTTGACCAGGCCCAGGATGCGCGAGATCAAGGTGCCGGCGGCCATGGTCGCGCTGGACCGCCCCGCCTGCAACTTGGCCGGGACGGCCTTGGCG
>JBAUMA010000466.1:0-3300 GCA_049578485.1 Specibacter sp. | reverse complement strand
GTCTCACTTCTGGCGCGAAAACAGGCGACGCCGTCTCGCGCGCTGAGGTGAGACGGCGTTGTCCACATCAGCGCCAAGGTGAGACGGCGTTGTCCAAAACAGCGCCAAAGGTGAGACGGCGTCACTACTCGGGGACGGAGATGTCTGCCACGGTGGCGTCGAAGGCGACGATGAGCGCGTCGGCGTCCGTGAACATGCTGTAGCCGTGTTCGCCGGCACCCATGGCGACCCGGCGCCCGGCGATGCTTGCGTCAACGAACACGGGCCACGGCGTCGTGCTTCCCAAGGGCGTGATGGTGCCGCGCTCGTAGCCGGTGGCTGACAGGGCGACCTCCGGTTTGGGCATTTGGAGCTTGTTGACACCCACCGCCTGGCGCAACTTGGGCCAGGAGATGGAGCGCCCACCGGGAACCAGGGCAAACAGGAATGTGTCGTCACTGCGTTTGACCACCAGTGACTTCACGATGTCGGAAGGCTCGATCCCCATTAACGCCGCGGCTTCGGTCAGCGAGTTCGCGGCCGGTCGGGCGAAGATCTCCACGGCCAGGCCGCGGGACTCGGCATCGGCCAGCACCCTGGCATGACCCTCAAGTGCGGTGCTCATTGAGCATCCCTGAACAAGAGCAGGGCCTCGCCCTGTCCGCCTCCGCCGCACAGGGACACTGCAGCCTTGCCGGAACCGCGCCGGGACAGTTCAAGCGCGGCGTGCAGGGCCAGCCTGGCCCCGGAGACGCCGATGGGGTGGCCGAGGGCGATGGCGCCGCCGTGGATGTTGCACTTCTCCAACGGGTAGTCGAGCTCGCGCAGCGATTGCACGGCCACGGAGCCGAAGGCCTCATTGATCTCGATGAAGTCAAGGTCCCCCGTGGTCCAACCTGCATGTGTGAGGGCCGCCGTGATGGCGTGGGAGGGCTGGGAATGCAGCGAGTTGTCCGGACCCGCCACCTGGCCGGGGGAGCCCACCACGGCCAGCCAGGACAGCCCGTGCTCCTCGGCATAGCCGCGCGTGGTCAACACCAGGGCGGCGGCGCCGTCGGACAAGGGCGAGGAGTTGCCCGCGGTGATGGCGCCGTCGGCCGAGAATGCCGGGCGCAACGGGGCCAGGCTCTCCACCGTTGTGGTGGCGCGCACACCTTCATCCTGCGTGAGGACCAGTGGTTCGCCCTTGCGCTGGGGGACCGTGACCGACGAAATCTCGGCGTCGAAAATCCCAGCCTCCATCGCAGCCGCGGCACGTTGGTGCGATGCTGCGGCGACCTCGTCCTGCGCCGCGCGGGTGATGTTCAGCCGGATGTTGCCGCGTTCCGTGGACAGGCCCATGGATTCGCCGTCGAAGGCGTCGGTGAGTCCGTCGTGCGCTGCCACGTCCAGGGCCTGCACGGAGCCGTAGCTCCAGCCCTGGCGGGAACCCGGCAGCAGGTGCGGTGCGCGTGTCATGGACTCCTGCCCGCCGGCCACCACCACGGTTGCGTCGCCGCTGCGAATCATGCGGGCGGCGTCAATCACCGCCGTCAGCCCCGAGAGGCACACCTTGTTGATGGTCACGGCCGGCACGCCCCAACTGATGCCGGCACCCACGGAGCTCTGCCGTGCGGGATTCTGGCCCGCCCCGGCCTGGAGCACCTGGCCCATGATCACGTGGTTGACTTCCGACGCCGGCACCCCCGACCGCTCCACTGCGGCGGCAATGGCCTTGGCACCAAGTTCGACGGCGGTGAAGGCCGCCAACTGCCCGTTGAGCCGCCCCTGCGGGGTACGTGCCCCGGCGAGAATTACCACATCATTTGCTTGTGCCGTCATGGCAGGGTGCTCCTTCAACGCTTTATCCGCACGCATCACCGTTGACGTGTGCCGGGTCTTCATAGAATCTAACAGTAGGACCTGTGCGGAAAATTCCGCCGGAACGGGGCCGAACGGGCCGGAATGTGAGCCGCGGAACTTCCATACTTGCGCATTTTGGGATCGTGGGGTAGACACGGAAGCCCTTTTGCCTGTAATGTAGTTCTTTGCGTATCCCTCTTAACCTTCAGCCTTCATATAGCGGTGGGCTTTGCCGGATCAAGGGTTCCACTGATGTGAACATCGAACAGCTTTCACGCTGGTTTGGTGTTTTTTCGCGGAACGGATTGGTCGGCGTTCTCTGTGGTTTGGTGACCACAGGAGAAACGGGTGAGGGTTCGCAGAACAAGCCTGCAGGTCTGTGGAAGGATCCCTCTTGGTCGCCTCGAGCACCTCTAATGTAAATAACGCTGCAACCGCTATCGATTCAAACAGCACCGACGGTGCAAAGAGTCGCCTCTCATTCGCAAAGATTCACGAGCCGCTTGACGTGCCGAATCTGCTTGCACTCCAGACCGAGAGCTTTGACTGGCTCGTCGGCAACGGGCGCTGGCAGGACCGCATGCAGACCGCTGTGAACGCTGGCGATGACAGCGTGGCCGTCACGTCCGGTCTGTCTGACATCTTCGAAGAGATCTCCCCGATTGAGGACTTCCAGGGCACCATGTCCCTGTCCTTCACGGAACCGGAGTTCGCCGACCCCAAGTTCACCGTTGACGAGTGCAAGGACCGCGACGCCACGTACGCCGCGCCGCTGTACGTCAAGGCTGAGTTCATGAACAACCTCACGGGTGAAATCAAGCAGCAGACTGTCTTCATGGGCGATTTCCCGCTCATGACCGACAAGGGCACGTTTGTCATCAACGGCACCGAGCGTGTCGTCGTCTCCCAGCTGGTGCGTTCCCCGGGTGCTTACTTTGAGCGCACCGCGGACAAGACCAGTGACAAGGAAATCTTCACCGCCAAGATCATCCCCTCGCGTGGTGCCTGGTTCGAGTTGGAGATTGACAAGCGCGACCAGGTTGGCGTTCGCCTCGACCGCAAGCGCAAGCAGTCCGTCACCGTGCTGTTGAAGGCCCTCGGCTGGACCGAAGGCCAGATCCTGGAGGAGTTCGGCGAATTCGACTCCATCCGCGCCACGCTGGAAAAGGATGCCACCACCGGTCGCGAAGACGCGTTGCTGGATATCTACCGCAAGCTGCGCCCGGGCGAGCCGCCGACGGTTGACGCGGCCGACGCGCTGCTGCACAACCTGTACTTCAACTCCAAGCGCTACGACCTGGCCAAGGTTGGTCGTTACAAGATCAACCGCAAGCTGGGCATCGATCTGCCCTTGAGCGACGAGAAGGCCTCCGTGCTGAGCGTGGACGACATCGTCGCCATGATCAAGTACCTGGTCACCTTGCACGCCGGTGGCAAGACCACCAAGGGCCAGCGCGACGGCGCCGAGGTTGACCTCCG
>JBAUMA010000465.1:0-2252 GCA_049578485.1 Specibacter sp. | reverse complement strand
CCGGAACGGCACAGCACCACCAGCGGCTTTTCCGTGGGAACGGCGGCGGCCAGCTCGGCAAGGAACGCCGGGTTGGGTGCGCCCGTGGCCAGGTTCCATTGAATGAACACCGGTTCCGCACCAATGGCGGAGATGTCGGGGACGCCAATGTGCGCCCATTCGCCCTCGGTGCGCACATCCACCAGCACGGCACCGTCGGCCAGTTTTTCCCAGGCGGTTTCGGGGGCAAGATCGCCGGCGTAGCTCACGCGATGCCCTCGCCGTCGAACTCAAGATCGGCATCCAGGGCGTCCACGGCACTGGCGACGGCGGCATCCGAGGTGGCAACAGCCTGCGGCAAAATGACGGCCTGGGCGCAAATCACCGAGGTGCCGTTGAACGTTACGGCCGGGCCGCCGTGCAAGACATAGCCTTCCGCGAGGGCTTCCGAGACCCGCTCGCAAAAGGAGCGGTCGTCGGGGCCGGTGATGAGCCGGAAGGCCAGGGGGGATTCTTCGACGGACATGGATACTCCTCAAATGCAGGCGGGCGTCGCTGCAAGAGGGTGCTCGAACGGTGCGTTCACTACAAATGCGAGGGTCCATCGAGGCGCATTCCCACTTGCAAGCCACGGACGCTGGTGGCCGGGTTTGCCGAGTAGTCACCTGAGGCACCCCGTGCGAAAAAAGTGGGTTGCCGGCCAGCAAGTCAGGGCTTGACACTGGCACTCGTTACTCACTTGAAAAGTAACACACCCACCCCGGGAGCCGATGAATCATGACGGCGAATATGGCGCAACATGACGGCAGGCGCCGGTGTTCATGTGGGCGCAAATGACCGGCCGGATGGCAGGATAAAGCCATGACTACACGCCGCATCCTTGCCGCCCTGCGCTTCCTGCTGGGCGCCGTGACGTTGACCGCCGTTGGAACCCAACTGGGCATCCACATCAGCAACGGGTTCAGCGTGCTGAACTTCTTCAGCTATTTCACCAATTTGTCCAACATCTTTGCGGCCGTGGTGCTCCTGGTGGAATCCGTCCTGACCCTGCGCGGGCGGGAATTGGGGCCGGTGTGGCAGTTCCTGCGGCTCGCCTCCGTGGTGTGCATGGCGCTGGTGGGCATCGTCTTCAGCGCCCTGCTGCGCAATGTTGACCTGGGCTCGCTGCTGCCGTGGGTCAACACGTGGCTGCACTACGTGATGCCGATTGCCGTGGTGGCCGACTGGCTGGCCCTGTCCCCGCGGCTGGCCATACCACTCCGCCGCCTGTGGTTTACGGTGCTGATCCCCATCGCGTACCTGGTGTACTCGCTGGTTCGCGGGGCGGCCGTCCACTGGTACGCGTACCCGTTCCTGAACC
The DNA here is from genome assembly GCA_049578485.1 of Specibacter sp. GTDB lineage: Bacteria > Actinomycetota > Actinomycetes > Actinomycetales > Micrococcaceae > Specibacter. Next base: position 913 of record JBAUMA010000465.1, on the reverse strand, counting down.
CGGCCAACGGCGGCTACGGGACGGTGGCCGTCACCTGCGTCTTCATCGCCGTGGCGTTCATTGCCGTCAGTGCCGTGCTGCTCTGGGCCGGCAACAAGCTGCGCCCACTGGTGCCGCCGGTGGCCGCCGCCCATGGCGTCCGGGCCGGCTAGCAGCCCAGCGACCTAGAGCGTTTTCGCCAGCAGTGCGGACAGCTCGGCGGACAGTTCCGACCGGACGCCGGCGGTGCCGATTTCGACGCCGTCAATCGTGTTGACGGGTGCAAGCAGCCGGATGCTGGAAATGAGCCAGACGGCGTCGGCGTCGAGCAGGTCCGCCGGAACCAAGGGGCCGTAGCCAAGCTCCCAGCCGGCTTCCTTGGCCGCGGCAAACAAGGCGCCCTGGGTGGTGCCAGGCAGGATTCCGCTGTCCAGGTTTGGTGTGATGAGCCGCTTGAGCGGTGCGCCGTCGTCGTCGGTGACGTGCGCAAGCAGGACGGACGACGTCGGCCCCTCCAACACGTGACCGTCGCTGCTGGTGAAAATCACGTCGTCCGCGCCCTGGGCATGGGCATGGCGCAGGGCCGCCATGTTGACGGCGTAGGAGAGGGTCTTGGCGCCAAGCAGCAGCCAGGGTGCGCGGTTCGCCACCGTGCTGTCGTAGCCGCGGTCCAGGAGGAGCACATCCAGGCCCTTGGCGCGCTGCCGGGCCAGTGCGGGGGAGAGCTCGGAGGCCTGCACCCAGGCGGTGGGAGTGCCGGCACCCTCGGGTCCGCGCGTGGCAATGAGCTTGACGATGATGTTGGTGTTGCCGAACTCGTCGACGGCTTGTGGTGCGGCGGCTTGGAAGGCGGCGACCGCTGTCGTGATGGCCCGCAGCCAAGTGTCCGCGCCGGGGATGGCAATCTCCATGGTGTCCGCAGATCCGGCGAGCC
>JBAUMA010000464.1:0-4906 GCA_049578485.1 Specibacter sp. | reverse complement strand
GCTTGTAGGTGCCAAAGCCCAGGGCACGGCCCAGGATCTGGTTGCCGAAGCAGATGCCGAAGAACGGCAGCCCGGCGTCGAGCACCTGGCGCAGCAGGGCCACCTGGGCGTCGGCCGTGGCGGGATCGCCCGGGCCGTTGGAGAGGAACACGCCGTCGGGGTTGACGGCCGCAACGTCCTCAAGGGTGGAGGTGGCCGGCAGCACGTGGACGCGCACGCCGCGCTCGGCGAAGCGCTGCGGGGTCATGCCCTTGATGCCGAGGTCGATCGCGGCGATGGCGAACTTCGCCTCGCCCTCCCAGCCGTGGGCGGACGGCTCGACGACGTAGGCCTCCTTGACGCTGACGTCCTCGGCGAGCTGGGAGCCCTCCATGGACGGCTGGGCGTTCACGGCCGCTACGAGCTCGGCATCGGTGCGTGCGGCGTCGGTGCCGGAGAAGATGCCGGCCTTCATGGCGCCGCGTTCGCGCAGGTGGCGGGTGATGGCACGGGTGTCCACGCCCTGGATGCCCACGACGCCCTGTCCGGAGAGCTCGTCGTCGAGGGTTCCTTCGGAGCGCCAGTTGGACGGGCGGCGGGCGGCGTCGCGCACCACGTAGCCGGCGGCCCAGATGCGCGTGGACTCGTTGTCGGCGGCGTTTACGCCGGTGTTGCCGATGTGCGGTGCCGTCTGGACGATCAGCTGGCGGGCGTAGGAGGGGTCCGTGAGGGTCTCCTGGTAGCCGGTCATGCCGGTGGTGAACACGGCCTCGCCGAGTGCGGTTCCTTGGGCGCCGTAGCTGGTGCCGCGGAAGATGCGTCCGTCTTCCAGGACCAGCAATGCTGCGCTCTGGGCTGCTTTCTGAACTGGCGCTGTGGGCTCGGCCTGTGCTGCCATGGTTGCATCACTCATTCTCATTGTTCTTTCTTGTCATGTCTGCGTCAGGGAGTTCTTGGCTGCCGCCGTGGGGCAGCAGCGCCTGCAAAGCTGTGACCAGGGGCCGTTTTGCAACAGCCTCGGCGGTCCTGAATCCGGTGTCAACCGCGGTGTCGCCCAGCAGCCAGGTCATGACCACCAGTCCGTCCTTTTCCACAAATTTTCCGGCCATCCCGGCCGTGGTGCCAACCTCGGTCAGCGCATCCGTGGCGATAAACAGGTCTGCGGCCCCGTTGCGCCGCAGCAGCACGCCTTCCGGGTGGATGTCCAGCACGGCCCTGGTGCGGATGCCCAGCCCGTGGACGGCGATCCTATCGAGCCAGTCGCCGGCGGCCGTGGTGACCACGTATTGCCCACCGGCGCTGAAGAGGACCTGGCCCAGCTCGGTGGGCACCGATGGCAGGGGGGCCACCGCGCCCTGGCGCTTGAGCCGGTTGCGCCAGCCCCACCCCATCAGGCCAAAGACGACGACGACCAGCGCCAAGGTGATAATGGCCGGTACGGTGCGGTCCCCCACTAGCGGGCCCCCGCCCCGGAGCCGGATGGCGCGGAGGCGGCCGGTGCGCGGTACGGGGTGTTGAGTACACCGTCGAGCACCGTGGGGTGGCCGTGGAAGAACGTGGCCACCACCTTGCCGGGCAGCTCCATGCCGGCGAAGGGTGAATTGCGTCCCTTGGTGGCCATGGCGGAGGGGTCCACGTTCCAGCGGGCGGCGGGGTCCACCAGCACGATGTTGGCCGGCTCCCCCACCTCCAACGGCCGGCCCTGGTCGGCAACCTGGCCGATGGCCGCCGGGGTCGTGGAGGTGACACGGGCAAAGTCCGCCCACGTCATCAGGCCGGTTTCGATCATGGTTTCCTGCACCACGGAAAGCGCCGTTTCCAGGCCCGTCATGCCCATGGCCGCGGACGCCCATTCGCATTCCTTGGCCTCGCTGGGGTGCGGGGCGTGGTCGGTGCCGACAATGTCGATGGTGCCGTCGGCCAGGGCCGCACGCAGGGCATGGACGTCCGTATCTGCCCGCAGCGGCGGGTTGACCTTGTAGACGGGGTTGTAGCTGCGCACCAGTTCCTCGGTCAGCAGCAGGTGGTGCGGGGTGACCTCCGCCGTGACGGAGATGCCGCGTTCCTTGGCCCAGCGGATGATCTCCACGGAACCGGACGTCGACACGTGGCACACGTGCAGGCGTGAACCCACATGCTGGGCCAGCAGGACGTCGCGGGCAATGATGGACTCCTCAGCGACGGCGGGCCAGCCGGCCAGGCCCAACACGGCAGAGACCTTGCCCTCGTTCATCTGCGCGCCTTCGGTCAGGCGCGGCTCCTGGGCGTGCTGGGCAATCACGCCGTCGAAAGCCTTGACGTATTCCAGTGCCCTGCGCATCATGACGGGGTCGCTGACGCAGATGCCGTCGTCGGAAAACACCCGGACGCGGGCCTTGGAATCGGCCATGGCGCCCAGTTCGGCCAGCTGCTTGCCGGCCAGGCCCACGGTCACGGCACCCACAGGGCGCACGTCCACCCAGCCGGATTCCTTGCCCAGCGAGTACACCTGCTCCACGACGCCGGCGGTGTCCGCCACGGGCGAGCTGTTGGCCATGGCGTGCACGGCCGTGAAGCCGCCCAGGGCCGCGGCACGGGTGCCGGTCTCAACCGTCTCGGCGTCTTCGCGTCCGGGTTCGCGCAGGTGGGTGTGCAAGTCCACCATGCCGGGCAGTGCCACCAGGCCGGCGGCGTCGACGACGGTGGCGTTCCCCACCACCTCGGCGCCCAGGTTCTCCCCCACGGCCGCAATGACGCCGTCGGTGACCAGGATGTCGGCCGTGACCGTACCCAGCAGGGACGCCGAGCGAATCAGGTAGCTTGCGGTGTTCATGAAAGATCCTTTGCGGCTTGGGTGGCGGGGAATCGGTGCGGGGCGGCGTTCTCACGCAGTTCCCCGGCGAGCAGCAGGTACAGGGCCGCCATGCGCACCGAGACGCCGTTGCGGACTTGGGCCAGCACTGTGGAGCGCGGGGAATCGGCGGCCGCGGAGGAGATTTCCAGGCCCCGGTTCATCGGCCCGGGGTGCATGATGATGGTGTCCTTGAGTTTCAAGTCATCGAGCCGGCCCAGGCGGGCGTCGTCGAAGCCCCAGCGGCGGGCGTACTCACGGGTCGAGGGGAAGAACGAGGCGTTCATGCGTTCGGCTTGCACCCGGAGCATCATGACGGCGTCGACACCGGCATCCAGGGAGGCGTCGAGGTCGTAGCTGACCTCGCACGGCCAATGCTCGACGCCGACCGGCAGCAGGGTGGGCGGCGCCACCAGGGTCACGTGCGCCCCGAGGGTGCGCAGCAGCCACACGTTGGAGCGGGCCACGCGTGAGTGCAGCACGTCTCCGGCAATGACCACGCGCATGCCGGCCAGGTCCCCGCCCACGGAGGCCGAGCCGGTCAGCTTGGACCAGTGGGCGCGCATGGTGAACGCGTCAAGGAGGGCCTGGGTGGGGTGGGCGTGGGTGCCGTCGCCGGCGTTGATGACGGCGGCATCGATCCAGCCCGAGGTGGCCAGGCGTTGCGGCGCGCCGGAGGCCCAGTGCCGGATGACCACGGCGTCGGCGCTCATGGCTTCAAGGGTTTGCGCGGTGTCCTTGAGGGATTCGCCCTTGGACACCGAGGAGCCCTTGGCGCTGAAGTTGATGACGTCGGCGGAGAGGCGCTTCGCCGCGGCCTCAAAGGAGATCCTGGTGCGGGTGGAATCCTCAAAGAAGAGGTTCACCACGGTGCGTCCGCGCAATGCCGGCAGCTTCTTGATCTCACGCTCGCCCACGGCGGACATTTCCTGGGCGGTGTCCAGGATCTGGATGGCGTTCTCGCGGCTGAGGTCCTCCGTGCCGAGCAGGTGCCTCATGCGCCGGCCTCAATGACCACTTCATCGGCGACGGCGGGGCCATCGATTTCCCGCAGGTGGACGCGCACCCTTTCGCTGGAGGAGGTCGGCAGGTTCTTCCCGACGTGATCGGCACGGATGGGCAGTTCGCGGTGCCCGCGGTCCACCAACACGGCGAGCCGGACGGCCTGCGGCCGGCCCAGGTCCACGAGTGCGTCCAGTGCTGCGCGGATGGTGCGGCCCGAGTACAGGACGTCGTCGACCAGGACGATGACAAGGTTGTCGATCCCGGAGACGGGGAGTTCGGTGCGCTGGGGGGCCCGGGTGGGCTGGTGGGCGAGGTCGTCACGGAACATGGTGACATCGAGCTGGCCCACGATGGCGGCGGCGTCGATGCTCGGATCTGTGGCGGCAAGTTTCGCGGCCAGGCGTTGGGCCAGCGGGTAGCCGCGCCGCGGGATGCCCAGCAGCAGCAGGTTCGCCGAACCCTTGTTCGCCTCGAGGATTTCATAGGCGATGCGCGTCAGGGCCCGGTCGATGTCGGCGGCGGTCAAGACCACGCGGGACGTAGGGCCAGGTATTGGGCCGGCAGGCAGGGCGGAGCTACTCATCTTCTCGCGTCCCCTTTCCCCGCCTCACAGGACGGAATTAAAAGGTTGATTGCTCCGTCAAAACTACCACAGCGGAGGGTGCCGGCCGTTGTGCCGGCGTGGGCGCGCCACCGGTGCGTGCACCGTTACGGGCCCTACTCTTATGGGTATGACTGAACCCCGGCCCTGGCGAAACCAGAACTGGCAAGATCCCCACAACGGCGCCCCGCAGCAGCAGCCCCAGCATGGGCAGGCGCCCCAGTATCCGTCGCAGCAGCCGTCGTCGTCCCTGGCCCACACCTCGGACTATTGGTCCCACCCTGCACCGGCGCCGCACAACAAAAAGCCCAAGGGCACCGGCATGAAGGTGACCAACATCATCTTGTTGTGTGTGCTGGCCCTTGTCACGCTCGGAACTCTGACCGTCTTCGCCTTCTCAATCGGGATCAGCGTGTTCCTGGTGTGCGGTGCGCTGGCACTGATTCCGCTGGGCATCTGTGTGGCCACCCTCATGTGGATCGATCGCTGGG
>JBAUMA010000463.1:0-3265 GCA_049578485.1 Specibacter sp. | reverse complement strand
GCGGCTCGTGGCGTAGGCCATGGTGATCGTGATGAACAGCGCCAGCACCGTCCCAACCGCCGTGATGAAGGCGCTCACGCCCAGGGCCCGGAACATGAAGTCGCTGCTGAAGATCTCGTGGTAGGCGGCAAAGGTGGGGTGTGTGGGCCAGAGGACGAAGCCTCCGGCTGCCAGCAGCTGCTTGTCGTCGGCGAGCGAGGTGGACACCACCAGCAGGATGGGCAGCACGATCGAGAGCGTGATGCCGCCGATGATCAAGCCCTTGATGGAGTTGTAGAACGGCGATGCCGGTTCTTTCCAGACGGGCCGGGCCGGGTTGTAAGTCAGCCCCTTGCTCCGCCGTTTGGCCGAGCGCCGCTCATGAAGTGTTGTAGTCATGGTTGTCTCCTTATTCGGCTAGTCCTGGCCGGGGCCGGACTAACCGACCTTCTTCTGAAAGATTCCGGGTTCGCCCATGCGGTGGGCCACCTTGTTCGCGGCGAAGATCAGCAGCGCGCCAACCACGCCCTTGGCCAGGCCGGCCGCGGCCCCCATACTCCAGCCGCCGCCGACGACGCCGGCAAAGTAGGTGAATGTGTCCAGGACTTCCGCGGCGCCCGGGCCAACGGCGTCGTGCTGGAGAAGGAACTGCTCAAAGCCGACGCTGAGGATGTCACCGATGCGCAGGATCAGCAGCAGGACGATGATGGAGCGCAGCCCCGGGAGGGTGATGTGCCACATGCGGCGCCAGCGTCCGGCGCCGTCGGCAGCTGCGGCCTCGTAAAGGGAACCATCAATGGCGGCCAGCGATGCCAGGAAGATGATCATGGCCCAGCCGGCGTCCTTCCAGACGAGCTGGATGGTGGCCAGCAGCGGGAACGTATCCGGGTTGGTCATGAACGGGATCGTGTCCAGGCCCATGTCGCGCAGCGTGTTGTTGACCAGGCCGGCACCGCCGAGGACTTGCTGGAACAGGGCGATGACCAGGACCCAGGACAAGAAGTGCGGCAGGTACACGAGTGACTGGAACCAGCGGCGGATCTTGGTGCTGATCAGGGAGTCCACAATCAGGGCCAGGCCCAACGGAACCGGGAAGAACAGCAGCAGCTGCCACACTGCCAGGACGATCGTGTTGCGCAGCGCTACCCAGAAGTCCGGGTTGAAATAAAGGTCCACGAAGTTTTGAAAGCCCACCCAGTCACTGCCGGTGATGCCAAGGAACGGCTGGTAGTCCTGGAACGCGATCACGTTGCCGAGGATGGGGATGTAGAAGAACAGGGCCAGGAACAGCACCCCGGGGATCATCATCAGGAGCATCTGCCGGTCACGGCGCAGCCGCGTCTTCCAGGAAATCTGGCGCACCGGGAGGCCGTCGTGGGTCAGGGCCTTCTTGGCGGTCTTTGCCCTCCTGGGCCCCTTTGCCGCCGCACCCGTGCTGGGACGGTCGTCGGCAACAGCCTGCTTCCGCGCCGACTCCTGTTGCATCTGGCTCATCGATACTCCTCAATCTTCTAAAACGGCTAGCTCCGGCATGTGGGCCGTCTGGTGGTGAACTGCACCCCCGTGCGGTTAACCGTTTAACAAAGATAAGTGACTGGTGTCACTTATGCAACATACTGTTGGGTAATTTCTTAAATACGTCACTATCAATCATTCACGCGCAGGCTTCCGTCACCGGCGAAATTGGCGGAAATCCGCGGGAGATGGTCGTTTTCCCGGCCGATGAGGCACACTGGAACCTGTCAAAAAGTTTTTTCTCAACCACCCGCCCCGCCACTTCTGCAACGCCACAACAGCGCCGGGGAAACCATCAAAGGAGACCGCGTGTCATCGTGCTGCAGCCCTGCCGGGAGGCCGGAACCGGGCCCTGGACACCACCCGCCGGCCACCCCGGCGACGTTCAGCCCGCGTCTCCCACTGCTGCGCAGGAGTGCGGTTCACGAGGACGTTTCCATCTCCGCCGGGACGTTTGCCATGGGCGATCCGTTTGACGAGGGCTATCCGGCCGACGGCGAGTCCCCCGTGCACCAGGTGCAGCTCACGGCCTTTTCCATCGACGCCGCCGCAGTGACCAACACGCAATTTGCGGCCTTTGTCGAGGCGAGCGGTTACCGCACGGAGTCCGAGCGGTACGGCACATCGGCGGTTTTCCACCTGGCCGTCGCCGCCGGCGGGACTGACATCCTCGGCACAGCCGCCGGTACGCCCTGGTGGCTGAACGTCCGGGGCGCCGACTGGGCGCATCCCGCGGGTCAGCGGTCCGCATGGCAGGACATCCCCGACCATCCGGTCACCCAGGTTTCGCACACGGACGCCTTGGCGTATTGCGCCTGGGCCGGGCGGGCGCTGCCCACGGAGGCCCAATGGGAGTACGCCGCGCGTGGGGGCCTGGCACAGGCACGCTACCCGTGGGGCAACGACCTCCACGGCGTGGCGGAGGACGGCGGCACGGAGCACCACTGCAACATCTGGCAGGGCACGTTTCCCACGGACAACACCTGCGAGGACGGCTTCTTGACCACGGCACCGGTGCGCAGCTTCGAGCCCAACGGCTACGGCCTGTTCCAAACCAGCGGAAACGTGTGGGAGTGGTGTGCCGACTGGTTCCTGCCTAAGTACTACAAGTCGTGCCTGGCCCAAGGCACCCTGACGGACCCGCCGGGACCAACCATCGGCCGCGGCAGGGTCATGCGCGGCGGCTCATACCTGTGCCACGACTCCTACTGCAACCGCTACCGTCTGGCCGCGCGAAGTTCCAACTCCCCGGAATCCGCCAGCGGGAACCTGGGTTTCAGGACCGTCGCCCTCCCCGCCCGTTGAGGGGACACATCACCCCCGGAAATCCAAGAGTCGCCTTGAGCTTGGGCGGGGTGATGTGTCCCCTCAACGGCCGGTGATGTGTCCCCTCAACGGCCGGGCGCCAGGGTCAGTACCGTCGCGTCGTCGGACACCTCACCGATCCGGGCCTGCTTGCGGCGCAATTCAGTCATCAGTTCAAGGGCGCCAAGCGTGGATGAACAACGCTCCAGGAACTCCCCCGGTCCGCTGACGAGCCCAAGGTCGACGGCGCGCCAGGCCCCGTCCGTGGCCATCACCATGAGCGCGGGCGGACCCAGCCGGACCACGTGCGCGTGGTCTGCGGCTTCCGGCTCCCGGCGGGCCACCCACAGCCTCCCTGGCGTGTTGCGCAGTTCGCGGTCGCGGCGCAGGAGCACGGCGCGGGTCTCGCTCCCCAACCGCTCCCCCTGCTCGCAAGCTCGCAGCGGGCCCCCCGCGGCCGTGGGCC
>JBAUMA010000462.1:0-6971 GCA_049578485.1 Specibacter sp. | reverse complement strand
CATCTGGACGGCATGGCGTACGACAGCGACGGCGGCAACGTCAACGCAATCTTCCAATACAACCTCAGCCACAACAACGAGGGTGGATTCTTCCTTTTCTGCCCCTATGGAAACAACGTCAACCAAGGCACCGTGGTGCGCTACAACATCAGCCAAAATGACAGCTACCGGGGCTTCGAAAACTGTGATGGCACCGTGACGGGAGCCAAGGTCTACAACAACACCATCTACATCGGCTCCGGCATCTCCCAGGTGGTGGTCAACGAGAACACCTCCAAGGTCCGCGATGTGAAGATGTCCAACAACATTATTTACAAGGGCGGCACCGGCACGGCAAGCTTCAACCTCATCGCGAACACCGCCTACGCCTTTGCCAACAACACCATCTCGTCCTGGATCACCCAGATCCCCGCCAACCCCGGCGGAACCACGGCAAATCCCCTGATGTGCAATCCAGGCACGGCCAACAGCCTGGGCACGGCGACCGGCTACCGATTGCAAGCCGCGTCGCCGGCAATCCATACAGGAACACCCGCGGCGAACAACGGCGGCCGCGACTACTTCGGCAGCACCATCGCCAACCCGCCCAATATTGGCGCCAGCGAGTCAACAGGCTGCTAGCCCTCCGCACCCTGCCCACAACCTCTCCCCGAAAGTTCTTCACCATGAGCAGCAAGCAGCACCTTGTCCCCGGCTTCAAACAGTTCACCCCGGGCCCCGGATCCATTACGGTCGGCGGGCAGCTGACCTTCAGCGCGGGCGCCGGAACGGAGACGGTGGCACGCACGCTTATGGCGGACCTGGCCGAACTCCACGGAATTCAAGGGGTGCTGTTGGGCAGCGCCCAGGCCTACGGTCCAGCGCAGGGCGACGGGGCCGACGTCGTTCTGGGACTTGATCCGACGCTTGCGGACTTTGCCGGGATTGACGAACCTCTCCGTGCCGAGGCGTACAAGTTGGTCGTGGGGGAGCGGATCATGCTCACTGCCGCCACCGGGCAGGGACTGTATTGGGCAAGCCGCAGCCTGCTGCAGTTGATTCAGTTGTCCGGCGAATCGAGGGTCCTGGAATCCGGGGCGGCGCTCGATTGGCCGGACTATCCTGTCCGCGGGTTCCTCATCGATACCGGGCGCCGTTTTATGGCACCGGAGTTCATCCGGGACCTGATCCGCACGCTGAGCTGGCACAAGCTGAATACCCTGGTGGTCCATCTGAACGACAACGAGATCACCAAGGACACCGGACGGAGCTGGGACGAGGCCCAACACGGATTCCGGCTCCGCGCGGAGCAGGGCGAGTTTGCCGAGCTTGCCAGCGCGGACGGGTCCTATTCGCGCCGGGACTGGGACTCGTTCGAGGACCTGGCTGCTGCCCGCGGAATCACGATCATTGCCGAAATTGATGCACCCGCACATTCGCGGGCGTTCATAGCCAAACACCCCGAGCTGGGACGCGACAACGGCAACTCCGACATGCTGGACCTCACCGGGGACCATGCCGTGGACTTCGTCAAGCGGCTCTTTGACGAGTTCCTGCCGTGGTTCCGCGGGCCCGTGGTGCACTTTGGCGCGGACGAATACGAGCGGGGGCTCGACGAGGATTTCAAGCGCTACTTCAACCAGATGGCCGCCCACCTGCGCGCAGCCGGCAAGTCACCCATGGCGTGGGGATCCATCACCGCGATGTCCGGAGGTGCGGGCGCTCCAGCTCCGGAAGGGTATGACCGCGACGTGGTGATCTGCTCCTGGAACAACGGCTGGTACGGGCCGAAAGAGGCGGTGGCGGACGGCTACCGCATCCTCAATACGAATGACGATTTGCTCTACACCGTGCCGTACGCGGACTACTACTGTGGCGACGGGCTGCGCCTGGAGAAGTTGTGGAGCGATTGGGAACCCCACGTCTTTGGTGGCGGACAGGATCTTCACAAGCAGCACCCGCAGCTCCTTGGCTCGCTCTCCGCCTGCTGGAATGACCTGGTCTTGCTGGACTACGACGAGCACGACGTTTATCGCATGGTGTCCCCGACCTTCCCCTTGCTGGGCCAGAAGATGTGGGGTGGCACGCCCGAGGGCATGAGCTTTAGCGCATTTACCGAGCTGGCGGCCCGCGTGGGAGCGTGGCCGGGGCGGGAGTTCATTGAGGCGCCGGTGGCCGCCGTCGGACACTAGGGCCGAACGTCGGGCCAGGGGAGCGACTATATCGCTCAATATCGTCAAAGGAGCGGTAGTCACAGAAGGAATGGCCCGGTTTCCTTGGTTTTTCTCACTTTTAAGCCATCTGGTACTAGATTTCCTGACTGCATCGGCGTATATCTTTAACTATCGCTTGGGGTCGTTCACGATGGACAAAGGAGAGCATGATGCATAATTCATTCCCTGCAGGTGGTTTTGGCGGCAACAACATGGACGGCGTATGGCAGGCCGTCGAAGAGCTGAAGTCACGGTTCGAGAAGCGCACGGGCACCCGCGCCGGTCGCGGCGAACTGCGCACGGCGGTGCTGGCCCTGCTCGCGGAGCAGCCCATGCACGGCTACCAGATCATCCATGAAATCGAGGAGCGCAGCGGCGGCAGCTGGAAGCCCAGCGCCGGCTCCGTCTACCCAACCCTGCAGCTGCTGGCCGACGAGGGACTCATCACGGCCGAGGAATCAAACGGCCGCAAGGTCTACTCGCTGACCGAGGCGGGCCGGGAAGAGGTCGCCGCTTCCAAGGAGTCCGCACCCTGGGAGTCGGCTGCGCCGGAATCCGGAAAGGGGTTCGCGGCACTGCCCAAGGCCGGCATGGAGTTGGCGCAGGCAGCGGCGCAGGTGGGCCGCACGGGCACGTCGAAGCAGGTGCAGGAGGCCGTGACGGTGCTCGAAGAGGCACGACGCCGGCTGTACTCGATCCTCGCCCAGGACTGACCTAGGTGGCATCGGCACGACGCGAGCGGGCAGCCCCGGTGCCCGGCGCGGGGGACACCCGTGCCCGCTACCGTCGGATCCTGCGCTTCGCCGCACGGAATCTTGCGGTGACGTGGTGGTATGAGCTGTTCCTGCCACGCGTCGGCCTGCGCAGGATGGCAGACCGCACCCGGTCAAGGCGGATGCAGCGCTTTGCGCAGCGCTTCCACGTGCTCGCGGTGGACCTTGGCGGCTTGATGATCAAGGTGGGCCAGTTCATGTCGTCCCGGCTCGATGTCCTCCCGCCGGAAATCACCGAGGAACTGGCGGGGCTTCAGGACGAGGTGCCGCCCGTCCCTTTCCCCGCCATCCGCTCGCTGGCCGAGGCGGAGCTGGGTGCGCCGCTGGATGCCGTGTTCGCCTGGGTCGATGAGACGCCCATCGCCGCCGCATCGCTCGGGCAGGCGCACCGGGCACACCTGCTTCCTAACGACGCCGCCGACACCGGGCTCAACACCGTGGTGATCAAGGTGCAACGGCCCGGCATCGACGCGATTGTCGACGTCGACCTGGCCGCGCTGCGCAAGGTGGGCGGCTGGCTCAGCCACATCCGCCTCGTCTCCAAGCGGGCCAACGCGCCTGCCCTGGTCGAAGAGTTTGCGAAGACCAGCCGCGAGGAGATCGACTACCTGAATGAGGCCGCGTATCTGGAGCGCTTTGCCGCTGACTTCGCCGCCGACGAGCGCGTTGCCGTGCCCGGCGTCGTCTGGGAGCGGACCACCCGCCGCGTGTTGACCCTGGAAGATGTCACGGCCATCAAGGTCACGGATGCGAAGGCCCTGCTGGCGGCGGGCATCGACCCGGCAGAGGTTGCCCCGGTTTTTGCGTCTGTCATGTTCGACCAGCTGTTCACCAATGGCTTCTTCCATGCCGACCCGCACCCCGGCAACATCTTCATCACCCCGACTGCCGATGCAAGCGGCGAGCGGCCCTGGAAGCTGACGTTCATCGACTTCGGCATGATGGGCGAGGTGCCGCCGAAGACGCGCAGCGGGCTGCGCAAGCTGCTGATCGCTGCCGCCTCGCGTGACGGCAAGGGCCTGGTCGCCGCTATCAGTGACATTGGCGTGCTGGTCCCGTCGGCCGATACTCGCGAGCTTGAGCGAGCCATGACGCACCTCTTCGGCCGCTTTGGCGGCATGGGCTTTGCCGAGCTGCGCGAGGTGGACCCGCGGGAGTTCCGTGATTTTGGGGTGGAGTTCGGTGACGTGGTTCGCTCGTTGCCGTTCCAGCTGCCGGAGAACTTCCTGCTGATCATCCGCGCCATGTCGCTGACCTCGGGGGTGTGCAGCTCGCTGGATGCGAAGTTCAATCTATGGGACTCGGTGGAGCCCTATGCGGCTCAACTGCTGCGGGATGAGCGCGGCAACCTCGTCAAGGACCTGGCCACCGAGGCGCTCGACGTCGCTTCGGTCGCCTTGCGCTTGCCAAAACGCTTGGACGGGCTTCTCACCCGGATCGAGGACGGCTCGCTGCCGGTGTCCAACCCGCGTCTGGAGCGCCAGATGGCCCGGCTGAATCGCACGGCACAGCGAGTGGCCTCGGCGCTGGTGTTTGGCGCCCTGCTCATTGCCGGTGCCGTGGTCCGGGGGAGTGACCTTGTCCTTGGCAACGTGCTGATGATCGCGTCGGTGCTTCCGCTGCTGCACGGGCTGTGGGTGGGTCGCCGCCGGCGTTGATTGAGCCTGTCGAAATCACAGCCTATCGAAATCAGAGCTTGTCGAAATCACCGCCCGAACCCGTAGCTGCGTCTGCACCATGAAGCGGCCGCACAAAGGCATATTCGTTGGCCGTAGACACCATCCGTGCCGGGCAGCGGGGCGGATAATGAGCTATGAGTTCCACTCGCTGGCACATCGTAGCCGGCGGGCTCGTTGCCGCAGCGTTGCTTGGCGCCGGCACGGCCTGCTCCTCACCAGTGTCCGGCCCGATCTCTACATCGCCAGTGTCCGCAGTTAGCCTGCCAACCAGCATCGCCACAGGCGCCCGCCAGGCCGCACTTTCCGCCCCACGAATCGTCAAAAGTCCCGTTCCTTCCGCAACACCGTCCGCCACCGCAGCTACCGGTGCAATCAGGCACGTGCACTCGCCGCGTGCAGTTGACGTTGACGAGCAACTTGTCTCCGGCAAATGCCACGCGGGGGTTGTCAATGCCGCCAGTGGTGACTACCTGCCGGACCCGTCCTGCACGCCGGGCGCCGTGGATCCGGCCGTCACCGAGGCGAACATTGCCTCCACGATCTGCCATAGCGGCTACACGGCAACGGTGCGGCCTCCCGCCTCGGCAACCGACCGTTTCAAGGTCGCCAGCCTCGCAGCCTATTGGGAAGTGGAGGACCACACCGTTGAGCTTGACCACCTGGTGTCCCTCGAGATTGGTGGCGCCAACTCGGCGTCGAACCTCTGGCCGGAATTGAACCGCGTGGGGGCCACCGGCACCACGAATCCGAAAGACGCCGTGGAAGACACACTGCACGCGGCCGTCTGCGACCACAAGGTGACACTTCTTGCCGCCCAAAAAGCGATCGCCAGCAGCTGGATCACGGCGCTCCACAAGCTGGGCCTCTAGGCTGTCGGCCGGGGAGTAGAAATCCATCTCCAGCCGTGGTGTCCCGCCATCTGAGCCGGCGTCATATTTGAACCCGTGTTGACATGTGCCCCGCATCACTCTAATTTGAAGTTGTACACCTGACCATACAACTTTCAAGATGAGGGCCATGCCAATGCTTTCTCAAGCAGCCCCCGACGTCTCGCGCGTCGCAGCGCAGGCTTTGCAGCAGCGAAGCTACAAGATCGTTCGGCTGAAACACCCGGGACAGTGGCTGGCCGGCGTGGTCGTCGTCATTCTCCTGGCACTTCTGGTCAAGGCCTTTGCCGATGGCCAGATCCGCTGGGACGTGGTGGGCAAGTTCCTCACCGCCGGCGTCATCCTGCGCGGCTTCGCCAACACCTTGCTCATCTCGTTCCTGGCCATGATCCTGGCCGTGGGGCTTGGCACCCTGTTCGCCGTGATGCGCCTGTCCACCAACCCGGTGACCCGGTTCGTGGCGTGGCTGTACGTGTGGATCTTCCGCGGCACCCCGGTGCTCCTGCAGCTGCTGATCTGGTTCAACATCGCCCTGGTCTTCCCCACGCTCTCCATCCCGGGACTGTGGGAGGCGAGGACGGTGGACGTCGTCACCCCGTTCGTGGCCGCCCTGCTGGGCCTGGGCATCAACGAAGGCGCCTACATGACCGAGGTGGTCCGCGGCGGCATCAGCTCCGTGGACCACGGCCAGACCGAGGCCGCGCAGACCATCGGCATGTCCCGCTTCCAGACCCTGCGCCGGATCATCCTGCCGCAGACCATGCGCCTGATCATCCCGCCCATGGGCAACTCCGCCATCGGCATGCTCAAGTTCTCCTCCCTGGCCACCGCCATCTCCTACACGGAAATGCTCAACGCCGCGCAGCAGGTCTACTTCGTCAACGGCGCCGTCATTGAACTGCTGTTGGTCTGTGCCGTCTGGTACCTGCTGGGCACCACCGTGCTGAACATCTTCCAGTACTACATCGAACGGCACTACGGCCGGGGCGTGGCCCACGGCGGCAGCCGCCCGCGCTTCAAGTTCAACTTTGGTTTCTCACGTACGGCACCCGCCGCGGCCCTGGAGGAGAAGTGATGACAACGGTTGTCAAAGCCATCAACGTCCACAAGAAGTTCAACGGCAACGAGGTCCTCAAGGGCGTGGACCTGGACGTCAACGACGGCGAGGTGCTGTGCATCCTGGGCCCGTCCGGCGGCGGCAAGAGCACCCTGCTGCGCTGCCTGAACCACCTGGAAACGCTCGACGACGGCGTGGTCTGGATCGACGGCGCCGTGATCGGCTATGAGCTGCGCGGCGACACCCTGCGCGAACTTCCCCCGCACAGGGTCCGCAAGCAGCAGCGCGAGATCGGCATGGTGTTCCAGCACTTCAACCTGTTCCCGCACATGACCGCGCTGCAAAACGTGATCGAGGGACCGGTGACGGTGCGCAAGGAATCC
>JBAUMA010000461.1:0-7156 GCA_049578485.1 Specibacter sp. | reverse complement strand
TTCTCTTGGTCGCTGGTTCGATTCCAGTCCGGGGCACAAATGTGGCCCTGACCTGCGGTTATGTTCCCAGGCCAGGACCATTTCGAACCCAACTCACCTTTTACTCATCTTTATCAACGAAGACGTGACCAATTTTCAGGGCGCGTTTTCGCCGGCATGGCGTTCATTTGTAGTCATCTTTTTCAACTTGCAAGCGCCAAACTGGCTGGAATCCGTGATTCTTTCGGGTTCGGACACCTTGGAGCCGTGAATGGGACGATTTGAGCCTGCGATCGAACTGATCTCTGGATCGAACGATTTCGCAGAGTGAAGAATTCACGTGTCAGGCGATGAGCCGTCGCGTGCCGTGTCTTCGCCCCTCCACAGCACATATTCCGTCAGGCTGCCCCTTGCTCAGCCCCAGCCTTGCCTTGGAGCACGACGCCCAGAGTGAAAGATGGAGCCAGTGAAGTGCATCGGACGTTTAGAAGACTCCTAGCCTTGCTGGCCCAATTGACGGGCGAGCTGGGAAGTGACACGCACCAGTATGGCCCCATGGGTTACGAGATCGTACGAGTTGGCCGCCCCTGAGAGGCTGATGGCTCCAACGGCCACCCCATCGCGAAGGATCGGGGCCGCCACGCAAGTCTGTCCCAAAGTGGCTTCTTCACGGTCGTAGGCCAATCGCGTGGTCCTGGTCTGCGCAAGTTCCTGTAGCAGATCGGCAGGGCGGGTCAGGGTGAAACGCGTGCGCCGGGGCATGCCCGCGGCGATGACGGCCTGAACGGCATCCTCGGATTGGAACGCCAAAATTGCCTTCCCCAGTGCGGTACAAACCGCGGGATAGCGTCCGCCGACAACCGTCCTTGCCATGTGGGTGCTCAATCCCACCACCTTGTCGACGAGGACAACTTGGGGGCCATCGAGGACGGCAAGGTGTGTGGTGAGCCTCGTGGCGCCGAACAGTTCACCCAAAAATGGTGCGGCCACGTCCCTCAGGCCCCTGGGCCGGCTATGCGCTACCTGATTGCCCAGCTCGAACAGCTTTTCCGACAGCAGGTAGCTGGAGCCGTCCTTGGCCACAAATCCACCCTTGACCAAATGCGAGAGCAACCTGTGGACCGTTGAGGTGGGAATTCCAGCCCGCCGACCAATTTCACTGACGCCCAGTACCGGCTGATCCCCCGTGAAAACATCCAATAGCTGGAGCGCACGAAGCACCGATGCCGTCCCCCCAGACTCAGGACCATTCTCTTCACATTCTTTTATGCTTGGTTTTTCAACAGTGATCAACATGCCGGCTCCCTGTGATCAGCGCGCAATACTCTGTTCGTACCGCGCTGTACGTGCCTATGACTAGCAATTTCTGTAGTGCTTGGTACACTGAGTGTAGTGATTGGTCCAGAGATGGTCAAGAACGAATCAACAATACGTACTTGACGCCAAATGGTGGCGGCCGGGAGGAGTGTGCACGATGGCAAATAAGTCTCGCCGTTATGATGAATCCCAGATGACACCCCTAAAAACCGCAAATGCATCACTATGGGAGCCCAGATGAACACGAGCCGCCGGAACGCCCGTGGTGAACTCTCGCTGCAGACCATCCTTCAGCAGACCGTCAGTCTGGTTAGCAGTTACGGTTACGACGGCACCACGATCGCCCGAATCACCAAGTCCACCGGCCGGCCCGCCAGTTCCATCTACTGGTACTTCGACACCAAGGACGACCTTGTTACCGCCGCCCTTGAAAGCACTTACAGTCACAAGCCGGGGGAACTGCCCAGTTGGCCCGAGTACAGGCCTGGGGTTGAGTTGGCGGCCCAGCTTTATCGGGCGCTCGGAGACGAATTCACACCTACCGAAACTGAAGCACCGGTGCGCTTGGGAATCATGGTGGCACTTGAGGGAAACGCGGCAAATTCACCGGTTCAAGAACCTTTTTTAGGTCGCCGACGCCTAACTCTCAGGCATGTGGAAAACTGGTGGCTGGCTGTAACCGAAGACCGTTTGGGGCCCGATCGCAGTGATGTTGCGGAATGGATGACGCTGCTGACCTTGGCATTCTTGGATGGACACTACATTTCCGACGTCGAACCCGAGGCCATCCCCCCCAATCATCGCGGCGGCCGAATGGTTGTCGCCGCCTTGGCCAGTGTCTTCGAACATCTGGCATCTCGGCTCGAACCCCTAAACCCAGCTCGAGTCACCAATTCGAACCCAAGTGCCGAGCCAACAACAGCGGGGACACCCCCCGCGGATCCACTTCTTGCCACCACCCGATCCCTGGTTGCAGAAAGAGGCTATGAAGGGGCCACCCTCAGCCGAATCTGCGAGAGATCCCATGTTCAGCGCAGTTCAATATATTGGCGTTACAAGGGCAAGGACGAGCTAATCCATGCCGCGGTTACCGATGGGTTCCTCGATCTTATCGCCACATCCAAGCTTCCTGCCCCGCCCCGTGGAGAGGCATGGCTGAGCGACATCGCCGTGGCCGTGCAAGTAAGTGTTGAAGCTGCTTGGAAGTCCACCGACATTGTCAGGGCCGGCCTGTTGTTGAAACTGCAACGCCGTGACCCCGCCCCTCTTGGAAGCCAAGCCATCCAGCAAGGGGTTAGGCAGGAAGCCGCCGCACTTGAATGCTGGCTCGTCTCGGCTTTGGAGGTCAGTCACCACGGATGCGATGCCAATGAATTGGGCTGGACCATCAACATTCTGCGCGAAGGCCTTCTTCTCGGCGTAGCATTTGGGCGCGGCTACCGCGCCGATGTTTTGTCCGAATTAATATTGGCAATGCTCCAAGGCGTCGTTGGAGCCACAAAACCGGCTGCCATCACCCCGGGCCTCTAGGGAACCTGGAACGTACCTACCGGCCCGGTCTCCAATTCAATCTCGAAAGTATTCATGACGCGACCCACCATCATGTAAAAGCCGATCAACAGAACAAGCTCGACCATCCGCGAATTATCGTAGACCGCAGCAATGCCATCGAAAAGATCATCCGGCACAGATGCTGTTTGAACCACCGCGTCTGTGAAATCGATCAGTTTTCGCTCAAAGTCCGACAGGGAATCAAGAGTGCCCACTACCGGGTATTGGGCCACGTCACGGATTTTCTCCTCCGAAAACCCGTGACGAAGAGCCACTGAGTGGTGCTCATGCGCCTGATATTTCGCGTTGCCGAGCTTGGCCACGCGCAGAATCACGACTTCGCGTTCCACTGGCGGAAGGGAACTGCCACGACTCAATACATGGCCCAGGGCCAATACTTCGGGGGCCGCGTTCTCTGACTGCGCGATGAGCCGGAAAATGTTGATCTTCCGCTTCCCGGCGAGGGCGGTGAGTGTCCTCTGGGGAGCGGTATGTACATCTAGATATGGGATACGTGCCATCTGAATTCCTTTGCTCAATGTCATTGGACTCGCTGGAAGTTGTCCAATGCCGACACTATGCCGATCCGGGGCGGACCGACACCGCGCCTTCCGCGGGACGGAATTCACAGAGGATCAATCGAGCTTTATCCCGGCATTCGGAACGGGCGGTGCAATTGCCCACACCCGGGGGGAATACTTTGGAGGGAGGGCAACAGGCAAGGGGATGGACCAACTTGTTTCGACCATCCGCGGAACCCCATACCCCTCCAGCCAGACCACCCCACCCGCGGCACTGAGGAGACCAAAACGATGAGCGTCACTACTTCCCAGCAGGCAGCTGCTGGCGTTACTGAGCAAGTTGACCCGGCCGATGACCCGCGGGCTTTCCGCCGTGCGCTTGGACAGTTCGCAACGGGCGTCACCGTTGTCTCAACATCTGACGGAGATGCGCACGTGGCAATGGCCGTAAATTCCTTTGCGGCCGTCTCACTCGACCCGCCCCTTGTCTCCTGGTCAATTCGCAACGAATCAAGGAATCGTGAAGCGTTTGTGCGCAACGGGCACTTTGCCGTGAGTGTGCTGGCCGAGGACCAGGTGGATACTTCCGGCGTCTTCGGCCGACCCCAAGAGGACCAATTCGACAGAGTCGCCTGGACCGTTGGCGTCCATGGTGACCGGTTGCTGGATCAGGCAATCGCCCATTTTGAATGCACTCTTGAGGCAAGCCACGACGGCGGGGACCACTTAATCTTGATCGGACGGGTGAGCCGATGCACCCGACTTGAAGGCACCCCTCTGCTGTTCTCCCAAGGCCAGTACGGGATTGCACAGGCGCATCCGCAGGTGGCGTTGACCTCGGCAGGGCCTTCGGTCAGCCCCGAACCCGGCGATGACAGCCCGCCCCTGTTCATGTCCCTGCTCAAGGCAACCGAGCAGCACATGTCCAGGCTCTTTGACGAATATCGGGAGCGCCTGGACATCAGCACCTTCGGGAGTCGAATTGTCAATCTGCTCGATGAGGCCCCTGCTGGAGCCACGGAACTCGCCGACCGAGCTTTACTGGGCGAAGCTGCAGTTGAGGACACACTGAACGAGTTCAAGGCCAAAGGCTGGGTTGTGGAATCTTCCGCGCTCATCTTTGAATTGACCGACGCCGGACGCATCCTTCGACGCGAGCTTCTGCGAGGCGCCGAGGAATTTACCGCAGCCCAGCTCAGCGGCATTGACCCTCAGGATTTGGCTGCGACCCGGCGTGTCCTGATCAAGTTGCTCACCGCCTAAATCCCTCATCCAGATCATCACCTGCGCCAACCCCCGAAAGGTATGGCGCACCCAACGACCCAAAACAATTAGGAGGGGAAATGTCAACAATGTCCGACGCCCTGGAATCACCTGCACTTGCCGGTACCAACGCCCGCCACCAGGACTGGAGCGCCTATCGAGAACGAGCTCTGGCCGAAGGTCGCACGTACCTCGCTGCCGTCGAGGATATCCTCGAACGCGTCGCTTCCCGGCGTACCCAATCGGAAGAAGAAGGCCGGGTATCCGATGCCACGGTGAAGGACATGATTGGCACGGGCCTATTCCGTGCCTTTACCCCGCTGCGCTACGGCGGACTCGAGATGGATCCGGCGTCGCTCTTCGCCGGCGTCATGCGCATAGCTGAAGCCGATGCCTCCGCCGCCTGGGTTGCCGGCCAGCTCCACGTGCACTCCTTTGAGATCGCCCTGATGAGCGAGAAGATGCAGGACGAGTTTTGGGCCAACGGCCCTGACACTAGGGCCTCCAGTTCCTACGCTCCCATCGGCAAGGTTGAGGAGGTCGCCGGCGGCCACCTCCTCAACGGCACCTGGACGTTCTCCAGCGGCGTCGATCACGCCCAATGGGTCATCTTGGGCGACGGTGACAAGGCCCATGTGGTCCCCATCGATGACGTTGTCATTGACCACGCCAGCTGGCAGGTCGAGGGCCTGAAGGGCACCGGCAGCAAATCGGTGACGCTGACGGACGTCTTCGTGCCGGAGTACCGCACGCACCGTTTCGTGGATACCTACAACGATGCCAATCCGGGCTGGGCCGTGAACAACGTACCCCTTTACTGGGTATCCTTCCTTGCCATCTTCAATTCCACACCCACCAACACCGTGATCGGCACTGCTCTGGGCGGCTTCAACACCTTCATTGAGCAGTCCCGTCAGCGGCTCTCGCGCCAAGGGACGGGATCACCGATCGCCCAGAACCCCTTCCTGCACCTGAAGGTCGCCGAGGGTCTCACCCGCATCGGCGCGGCACGTGATCGTCACATGAATAACTGGAACACCCTCTTCGACATTGCGTGCCGGGGCGAAGAAGCGACGCCACTTGAGCGCATGCGCGTCAGATTTGAATCCGCCTACGCAAATGCCACGAGCTTTGAGTCTTTCACTGAAATCTGGCCGATTGCCGGCGCGGCAGCATCCGCATCGTCGAATCCGCTTCAGCAAACCTTCCGTGACCTGATGGCCGCTCGAAACCACGGCTCCGCAGGACGCGAATTAGCAGCCGGGAGTTACATCAAGACCCTGTTTGGACTTCCGCCGGCACCGTTTAAGGACTTCGGAGCCCTGGCATATTACAAATAGGAACGTCAACACCGCCAAGCAACGGCACCATTTTTGGCAACTTGAAAATGGTGCCGTGCTGTGTGGTTCCAACGTGGCAGATCTTGTGCATTAAGCAGGACTTGGGGGCGCAGCTGGTGCCGCCACGGTTACTCATCGCCTGTCCGTGGTTGCCGGCTGCTGCCGGGTGGTTGTTGCAGCACCACATTCTGCGCCTCTGGAAGGAAGGCACCGGTCCCAGGGTGCGCAATCAGGGACCGGTCAGTGGCAGCTTGTTGGCAGTCACTGAAGTCCACCACGGATTTGCGGCCGAGAGACTTCTCGGCATTAATCCACAACACTATGTTGGCGCCTTTGCGTTCGGCGACTTCCCGGATAGGACTGCGAAAAAGCGGTCCTCATGCCTCCATGCGGCGACTTACGCGCCATGCCGACTTGCCCGGACTATCTGGACTGCACCAATGAGAACCCTTGAGCTGTGCCCAGCGGCGTTCATGCCAGGCCGGTACCGCGGAACTGATGGCAGTCCCTGCTGTAGGAACCACAAATCGCACTGCACGCCCTCGCCCTCTGCGGGCACGAGCCAGTCTGCCGGCGTCCACTAATACCGCGGGATGTTCCCCGCGGCCGACGCCCAATCAGGGGCCCCACTGGGGATGCCGAGCTGTTTGTCAGCTCTCGTCCGGAGCTATTCTTGTTCGCGAACCGGTAGTGGACAAGTCACCCCGTGGATACCCGCAGCGCCCAGGTGACCACTTCCGATCGCGGGCCGTTGGCTCAGGAGCGGCGGCCAGTTCTGAGCTATTCCGCCGCCTGGCGTTTCATCCAATGATGTCCCGAACCCGGGTCCCCCGTTCGCCAGCCTACGCGGAAAATCCAACTCTCCCGTGAATCGGACACAAATGTCAACGCCAACCGAAAATAGGGCCACTTTTGCCGTTTGAAAATGGGGCCACGGTGTGTGGTTTTATTGTGCCATTGTTTGTGGTTTGAGCCGGCCTTGGAGCCGGTAGCTGTTGCCGGAGAGATTGATGACTTCTGCGTGGTGGACGATCCTGTCGATCATGGCCGATGCGATCGTGGCGTCACCGAAGACGTCGGCCCAACGGCTGAAGGCCAGGTTGCTGGTCAGGATCAGCGAGGCCCGTTCGTAGCGGGAAGAGACGAGCTGGAAGAACAGGTTCGCTGAGTCCTGGTCGAACGGAA
>JBAUMA010000460.1:0-2120 GCA_049578485.1 Specibacter sp. | reverse complement strand
ACAGATCCCGATCTGATCAACGCCGGGAAGGAAACCGTCACCGTCAACAAGGGGGCGTCGTTCTTTGACTCCGCCCTGTCCTTCGGCATGGTCAGGGGCGGTCACGTGGACGTGGCCGTGCTCGGCGCCATGCAGGTGGCCGAGAACGGGGACCTGGCCAACTGGATGATCCCGGGCAAGATGGTCAAGGGCATGGGTGGCGCCATGGACCTGGTGTTCGGTGCCAAGAAGCTCATCGTCATGATGGAGCACACGGACAGGGACGGCAACCCGAAAATCCTCAAGGACTGCACGCTGCCACTGACAGGCAAGGGGTGCGTGGACTTGATCGTCACCGACCTGGCCGTCATCGAGGTCACGGCCGACGGGCTGGTGCTCAAGGAACTGGCGCCCGGCGTTACCGTTGAAGAAATCGTGGCCGCCACCGGTGCCCCGCTGAATCTGGAGATGCATGATGTGGACAACGTATGAGTGAGCAGGAACAAGGGTCTCCGCACGCGGCGGTCGAGCCTGTCGAGACCCAGCCTGTCGAGACCCAAGTAGTCACGCAAAGAGGCTTGTATTTCGAGGAACTGGATACCGGCGTCGTCTATCAACACCGGCCCGGGCGAACCCTGACGGAGACCGACAACGTCCTGTTCACCACCATGACCATGAACACGCAGGCACTTCACCTGGACGCAGCCTGGAGTGAAACCCAACCGTTTGGGCAGCGCCTCATGAACTCCATGTTCACGCTGTCCACCATGGTGGGCCAATCAGTGGCGCAACTGACCCAGGGCACCATCGTCGCCCAGCTCGGCATGAGCGACATTTCCTTCCCGCATCCCATGTACCACGGGGACACCCTGTACACGGAGACGCAGGTGACGCAGAAGCGGCTCTCCTCGTCCCGGCCCGGGCAGGGTATCGTGACCATGGTTCACACGGGCCGGAACCAGGACGGTGTCGTCGTGGGGCTGGCCACCCGGACCGCCCTGTTCTGGCTCAAACCCGCCGCGTAAAAGGAGCACCATGTCCCGCCCCAGCACCAACCTCGCCATGGGCCCGGCGCTGCTGTTTGCCCCGGCCGACCGCCCGGAACGCTACGTCAAGGCGGCCGACCGCGCCGATGGCGTCATCCTGGACCTGGAGGACGCCGTCGCCCCGGAGGCCAAGGCGCAGGCGCGCGAGCACCTGGTGAACAATCCGTTGGATCCTGCCACCACCATGGTCCGCATCAACGCCCTGGACACTGCGGACAGCCGCCTGGATCTGGCTGCCCTTGCCCGCACCGGCTACAGGACCATCATGGTGGCCAAGACCGAGGAACCTGCAGCCATTGCGGCGCTCTCCGACTACAACGTGGTTGCCCTGTGTGAGACGGCGGCCGGAATCCTGGCTGCCCCGGCCCTGGCACAACTTCCAAATGTCGTGGCCTTGATGTGGGGTGCCGAAGATCTCGTGGCCTCCCTGGGTGGAACCTCCAGCCGCTTTGCCGACGGACGCTACCGGGCCGTCGCTGTCCAGGCGCGCTCGCAGCTGCTCCTTGCGGCCAGGGCCTACGGGAAGACGGCCATTGACTCGATCTATGCCGACATCCCCGATCTGGCGGGCCTGGGTGCCGAGGCGGACGACGCCGTGGCCAGCGGCTTCGGCGCGAAGGCCTGCATCCACCCCAGCCAGGTGGGCGTCATCCGCGCCGCCTACCGGCCCTCGGGCGCCGACGTCGCCGCGGCCACGGAACTGCTTGCCGCCGCCGATGCGGCAGGCACGGGCGTGTTTGCGTTCAAGGGTCAGATGGTGGACGGCCCGATCCTCAAGCACGCAAGGGAAACCCTCCGCCGCGCAGCCCCCTGACCAGCCCCGACGCTGTCTCACCTTTGGCGCCTTTCTGGCTGACGCTGTCTCACGTTTGGCGCGTTTCTGGCTGACGCTGTCTCACATTTGGCGCGTTAAAACGGAACGCCCTCTCACTGGGTGAGAGGGCGTTCCGTCAATTGGTGACTCAGGTGAGACAGCGTCCATCAAAAATGCGCCAATGGTGAGACGGCGTCGGGGAGTGGGACTTAGACGGCTGCGAGGGCTTCTTCGCGCACGGACTTCAGGGCACGGGTCCAGCTGACCAGCTGGTCCAGCAT
>JBAUMA010000459.1:0-4960 GCA_049578485.1 Specibacter sp. | reverse complement strand
GTGGCCAGCCATAGTGGCCGTGGGGGCGGCCTCGGCAGGCATGGCGGCACTGATGGCGGCCTTGGGAATGGCCGGCGGCCCGCTGCCGGCTGCGCAGTTCGCAGCGCCGGCCTCGCTGCTGTTCATGGCCCTGTGGTCGGTTCAAGACACGGCCCAGTTGGCCATCGTCCTGGGGATCATTGGCGCGGGCTCGGCAGTAGTTGCTGCACGGGCCGGCACCTTGATGCTGCGAAGTGTTCACTTCCTGCTGGCCAGGGCCGCAGTGACGGTATTGGCCGGCGTCCTGGCGGATTGGCTTTCGGGTGCCCCCGCCGTGGTAACCCTTGTCCTGTGCGCCGCACTGGTGGTCCAACTGCCGGTGCAGCTGCTGGCAACAAGAACGGCGGGCACGGAAGGTGCTCGGGTTGGCGAGCCGACGCTTTTGGCAGCCAGCCTTTGGCTGCTGCTGGCGACCCTGCTGGCGATGCCGTTTGCCTACGTTGCAGCGACTGGAGGGTTTTCGGCACCGGGGACCGCGTGGCGCGCTGTGGCGCTGGTGGAGCTGGCGGTCCTGGGACTGACGGCAATTCTCACCCAGGTGCTCCGGCTCCAGCGGGGGGCCTCCTATCTGGCACTTGCCGCCGTGATGGGTTCCGCTGCGGTAGTTTCACTCACGCTGTGGCCCGGGGCAACGGCCCTCGCCCTGCTCGCAGTGTCACTGGGGCTGATAGCCTGGCGCTGCTTGCACACGCCGGAAACTGCCGAGATGCGGTGGTATTGGCTGGTGGGAACTGTTGCCATGCTCATCACGGCACACCTCGTGGACGGGGGTGCTGCCCCCGGCATATTTGCCGCGATGTGGCTCGTGGCCGGGCTGGCCCTGCTGGCCGGAACCCAGCTTATGGAACTGAAATGGCTGACCTTGCCAGGGGCCTTGCTGGTGTTTCTGGCGGCGGTATTCTTCCGGAGCCAGGTCCTGAACCTCACCGGACGGCCCGGCTTCTCGGCCCTGGCCGGGTTCCTGCTGGTCATGGCAACACTTTATGTGGTTCGACTGGTCCTGCTGGACTTGGTGGAAAACACTTTCATCCAGCGCAGTGCCCTCGTCCCGGTTGCCGTTGCGGGCGGCGCCTTCTTTGCCTTGTGGAGCATGCTTGATACGGAGGCGATCATTTTCGGGGCGGCGGCGTTCACGGTTGCTGCAGCGTTGGCATGCCTTGAGGCGCCGGCGGGGCGGCGGAGGGTTTTCGTCGATGCCGCTGTCGTCGTGTGTGCCGCCGTGTGGTTCTGGGCCTGCTCGGCCTATGTGGATCTGGGCCCGTTCTGGGCAGTCCAGTGGTGCGCCATGGCGTTGGGCGGACTGTCAGTGATCCGCTACGTGGGCAAGGCGCCGCAGGCTGGCAAGGGATTGCTCATGGCGGCGGCCGTTCTAGCCAGCCTTGGTGCAGTCATGACCATCTTCAGCGGCGACACGGTGCAGCAACTGGTTTCCCTGTTGGTGTTCGTGGCCTTGCTTGCGGTGGGCATGAGCCTGGGCGAGCGCGTCTTCACCATCTGGGGCGCCGTGGGCGTGGCTACCGCCGTCCTGTGGTACTTGCGTGGATTCACGTTCCTGTTGATGGCCGTGTTGGCACTGACGCTCATAGGCTTTGCCATTTGGCGGCTCAACCGGAAAAACCCGCACGACGCCGGTGCCGGGCAACCGCTGCCGGAGGCCGGTGCCCCGGATGGACAAGGCCAGCAGTCGCCGCCCCTGCCCGCCCAGCCGCCACAGCTCCACTACCCGCCGGTGCCGCCCCAGTTGGACCTGGACCGGGAGAGCTCCCGGAACCAATGGTAGGAATCCTTCGGGGTGCGCACCAGCGTGTCAAAATCAACGTGGACCAAGCCAAACCGTTGCGAGTAACCCGCGGCCCACTCAAAGTTGTCCATGAGCGACCACGCAAAGTACCCGCGCAGGTCCACGCCTTCGGCGGTGCCGCCGGGCTGCACGGCGTTGAGGGCGGCATGAAGATGGCTTGTCAGGTATTCCACCCGCTGGGTGTCGTGGACGGAACCATCCGGTGAAACCACGTCGGGGAAGCTTGCACCGTTTTCGGTGATGTAGACCGGTGGCAGGGCATCCCCGTAGCGTTGCCGGATTTGGGCCAGGGCAGTGCCAAAGTATTCCGGGGCGACGGGCCAGCCAAAACCGGTTGTCGCCAGGCCGGGCCAGTCTTCCAGCCTGAAGGGCAGCTCCGCCATGGCCTGCGAGGTGCCGTCCGGGCTTTCGGCCGAACTCGAACCCGCGGCGACCCTGGTCGGGGCGTAGTAGTTCAGGCCGTAAAAGTCCAAGGGTGCGGAAATCACGGCAAGGTCGGCTGCAGGAGCCTCGAGCAACTGCGCAAACATGCCTGCCAGCGTTTCCGGCACGTGTGGGTAGTGGCCCAGCAGCACGGGGTCGGCAAAGATCCGGTTGTGCAGTATGTCGAACAATCCGGCATACACGACGTCCTCAAGGTTCTCCGCATCCACCGGCTCGACGGGGGAGTGGACGTTGGTGATACCTATCCCGCCGCGAACCCCGGCGGCCCGCAATGCGGCAACGCCAAGCCCGTGAGCCAGCAACTGGTGGTGCGCGGCTGGCAGCGCCTGGAACAAGTGGGCATTGCCGGGCGCATGGACACCCAGTCCGTAGCCGTTGAGGGTCACGGTGGCCGGTTCGTTCACCGTGACCCACTTATCCACCCTGTCGCCGAGGCGGGCGCCAACGATCCCGGCATACTCGCCAAAGCGCTCGGCCGTGTCGCGGTTCAGCCAGCCGCCGGCCTCCTCCAGCGGCAGGGGAGTGTCCCAGTGGTACAGCGTGGCCATCGGCTTGATGCCGGCGGCCAGGAGCTCGTCAAGGAGGCGGTCGTAGAACGCCAGTCCTTCACCGTTGACGGCCCCTGTTCCTTCGGGGACGATCCGGGGCCAGGCAATGGAGAAACGGTAGGCATCCACGCCCAGCTCCTTTATGAGGTCCACGTCCTCGGCCACCCGGTGGAAGTGGTCGCAGGCGACATCTGCGTTGTCACCGTTGAGGATCCTTCCCGGGGCAGCGGCAAAGGCGTCCCAACCGCTGGGGCCGCGACCGCCGTCGTGCACGGCGCCTTCAATCTGGAAGGCCGCCGTCGCGACACCAAGCTCAAAACCTGCAGGCACCATCCCCGCCAGCCACCTCCCCAACTCCAATGCCGAGAACTTCATCGCACGCCCTTCACTTGTCCAACGGCCAGGGCGCCGGCAAGTGCCGTAACCCCCGACAGCACAAACAACCACGTAAACCCGCCCGTGGCGCTGACCAGCAGGGCCCCCAGCATGGGTGCCACAGCCTGCGGCACGGTCAGGGCAATGTTCATGATGCCCAGGTCCTTGCCGCGGGAAAGCTGGTCGGGGAGCACCTCGGTGGCCAGCGCCTGGTCCACCGACAGGAAGCAGCCGTAGCCGAGCCCCAGAAAGGCTGCGCCAACTGTTGCGGCGCCAAACGTGGGAATGAATGCCAGGATCAGGGCGGCCGCGGCTTGCAGCACAGAGGCCAGGAACACGAAGGAGCGGCGCCTGCCCAACTTGTCCGATAAGCGCCCAAGCCACAGAGACGCGGCAATCACAAAGATCATGTAGACAAGGGTCAGGATGATCAGTGACGTTTCGGCGTCGGGCAGGTGCAGCCCATACATGAGGAAGTACAGCAGCAAGCTCGTGCCAAAGGCGTTGCCAAGGTTCACCAGGATCCGGCTGAGCAGGGTCCAGCCAAAGTCGGGGAAGCGCCGGGGGCTGATCCACAGGCCGTCCAAGAGGGAGCGCAGCGTCAACGGCGCCACGACGCCCCGGGGCAGCACCGCATCCGGGACCAGCAGCAGGAATGGCAGGCCGAGGATCACCAGCAGCGCCGCCATCAGCGCGTATCCGCCAAACGTGGACAGGGCCAGCGCCGTCACGAGCACCAGCCCGGCAATGATGCCAATCGCCTGCGGTGCCGAGATCCACCCGGAGACGTAGCCGCGCTGGTTGACCGGAACCTGATCGGAGATGGCGGCCGTCAGCGCCGCCGTCAGGACGCAAAAGAACGTGCTGGCAACCACCCAGCAGATGCCGATCCCCAAAAATGATGTTTGGAGTCCCAAAACCAACAGGGAAAGTGCGAACCCCGCCGTGCCGGCCGCAATCCAGGGACGACGCCGGCCGAACCGCGAGGTGGTCCTATCGGAAAGGGCTCCCGTCAGCGGGTAGGCGATGAGGGCAAACGCCCCGGCAACCCCGGAAATGTAACCAAAGCCGAGCACGTTCGCCACCCAGTCCCCGGCGTTGAGGAATCGCTGGATCTGTAGCGGCAGCAGCAATTGGACGGGTGTCAGCTGGGCTATCCAGACACCAAACCAGCTCAACGCAAAGAATGTGATCCAACGGCCGCCGACCCTGCGCGTGGGAACTGCCGACAACGACTGGGTTTGCACCGCCGCGGAGGAGGCTGCATTATGGGTGACTTTGCTCACGCTTGTAGCCTCTCATGTCCGTCAATGCCCGAACTGGCGCACTCCCGCACGGGAAGGTGATGTGCCCCGCATGCCGCGCCAATTGGCATTTGGCCCCACAATCCGGCATACTTATTGAGTTGTTCAAGTGCTTTTTCGTGTCCCGGTCGAGATAATGCTCGATGCAGGGTCCAAGTCAAAGCCCAAACATAACCCTTTCCCTTGCAAGCATGCGGGTACGTGCGTGATCTGATCACGACACGCCCGACCGCGGGGGTCGGAGCTTCGGCGGATTGAGGAACCCGGAATTATCCGGATTCAGTTCGTTGGAAGCGTGGCTGGAAGTGCCACATTGAACAGAGAAAAGTAAACAGCGTTTACGTCAACAGCATCGCTACTACAGGTTGCTTCGTTACAGGAAAGAGAGTCACGACGCCATGGCGGGACAAAAAATCCGCATCCGGCTGAAGTCATATGACCACGAGGTC
>JBAUMA010000458.1:0-9403 GCA_049578485.1 Specibacter sp. | reverse complement strand
GGATTGCACCAGCCACACGGCCCCGGTCAAGTTCGCCGTCACCGGGGGAAACCGGCCGTCACACACGAAACATGTCCGTGCGTTGCCCTTCGTTTCGCGCGGTTTCCTGCAGTTTCCCGCCGTGACGCAGGCGCTTCCACCCCGGCAAAAAGTGGTGTTGCATCGTTCAAACCACCAGCACCAACCACCTCAGTTCCCGCAGCACGGAACCGCCGTACTGCCGAACCCCCAACAAGACAGGCCACCATGAAACGCCATCTAGCATTTGCCGCCGCAGCGACCGCCGTCATTTTTTCCATGGCCGTCTCGGCCTGCGGCGGCCCGGCCACGGCCGACGGCGGAGGTGGCGGCCAGGAGGTCACGACGCTGCGGTACCAGGGCTCCGCCAACTCGGTCACCCTGCCCGAACTGGCCGCCGACCTCGGCTACCTGGGCAACATCAAGCTCGACTGGGTGGGCAACACCATCAGCGGGCCCCAGGACATCCAGTCCGCCGCCACAAACCAAACGGACTTTGGCGGCGCCTTCACCGGTGCCGTGGTCAAGCTGGCCGACGCAGGGGCGCAGATCACCGGCGTCGTGAACTATTACGGCTCCGACTCCAAGTCCTTTGGCGGGTACTACGTGCTCAACAACAGCCCCATCCACACGGCCCGGGACCTGATCGGCAAGAAGATCGGCGTCAACACCCTGGGCGGGCAGTCCGAGGCCGTCATCCACACGTACCTGTTGCAGAACGGCCTCAGTGAAGCCGAGATCAAGCAGGTCCAGCTGGTGGTGCTCCCGCCCAACGACACCGAGCAGGCGGTCCGCCGGGGCCAGGTCGACGTCGGCGCCCTGGGTGCGGTCCTGCAGGACCGGGCCGTGGCCGCCGGCGGGCTGCGCTCCCTGTTCAGCGACTTCAAGCTCTTCGGCACGTTCCCGGGCGGCCAATACGTGTTCCGCAATGACTTCATCGCCAAAAACCCGGACACGGTGCGGACCTTCACCACGGGGGTGGCCAAGGCCATCGAGTGGGAGACCAAAACACCCCGCGCAGACGTGATCGCCCGCTTCACCAAGATCATCCAGGCCCGGGGCCGCAGCGAGAGCACGGAGGCCCTGAAGTACTGGAAGAGCGTCGGGGTCCCCCATGCCGGAGTCATCGAGAACAAGAACTTCACACTCTGGGAGGGCTATCTCAAGGACGCCGGGGTGATCAGCGGGGCCCTTCAACCGGAAAAGTACTACACCAACAAATTCAACGAACTGGCGGGCACCACCGCAACAGCCGCTGCGAAAGGATGACCATGCAGGCCAAAATCAGTCTCCGCGAAATCCGCCAGGAATTCCCGCTCCGCCCGGCAAAAGGCCGGGCGCGGGGGGATGAATCGCTGGTGGTGCTCGACGGCGTCAACCTAGACGTCCGGCCGGGCGAATTCCTGACCATCGTGGGCCCCAGCGGCTCCGGCAAGACCACCCTCCTGGACCTGCTGGCCGGGCTGACCCGCCCAACATCAGGCGCCGTCCTGGTGGATGGCAGGGAAGTCACCGGCCCCGGCCACGACCGCGCCGTGGTGTTCCAGCAATATGCGCTGTTCCCGTGGCGCACGGCCTCCACCAATATCTCCATCGGTCTGGAGGGAACGGGCCTGAACCGGCGCCAGCGTGCCGCAAAGGCCGGCGAATACCTTGAACTCGTGGGACTGGCCGGATTTGCCGAGCGCTATCCACATGAACTGTCCGGCGGCATGAAACAACGCGTCGCCATTGCCCGGAGCCTGGCCTACGAGCCGGACATCCTCCTGATGGATGAACCCTTTGCGGCCCTTGATGCACAAACCCGCGAACAGCTCCAGGACGAGCTGCTGCGCATTTGGAAGGAGACCGGCAAGACGGTCGTCTTCATCACCCACGGCATCGACGAGGCCGTCTACCTGGGCCAGCGCGTGGCGGTCCTCAGTTCCCGCCCAGGGCGGCTGAAGGCGATCGTGGACATCGACCTGGGCGAGCGGGACGGCACGCAGGATATCCGCTCCACCACCGGCTTCATCGAACACCGGCACAAGGTTTGGACCCTGCTGCACGATGAAGTCGCGGCGGCCCGTGACGCCGGCCACCGCAAGGTGCTCCCGGACGGCACGGCGCCGGATGAACTGCCCACACCCCACAGGAGCGCAGCCTGATGAGCACACTTGCCACCCAACGCCCGGATTCCCCGGCGGCCTCCGTGCCCGCACCTGGCCCCGCCCGGGGCTTGAAGCAAGCGGCAGTACCGGCCCGCAGGAAGGGCACGACGCCGGTACGGGCCGTGCGCCGGATCGCCGACATCGCCGGTGCCTGGCTGTGGAAGTCGGCGGCGGTGATCTTGTTCCTGGCCCTGTGGGAGCTGGGGCCCACCTATCTGGCCGATGACTCCACCAGGGTGTTCCTGCCGCCGCTGCACCAGGTGCTGGCCGCCGGCGTCGACCTCATCGCCACCGGACAATTGCAAACCCACATTGCGGCCAGCCTGACACGGTCCGCGGCCGGCTTCACCATCGCCGTGGTCCTGGGCATTTCCCTGGGCCTGGTCATCGCCTGGTACCGGCCGTTGCATTCCTTCTTGAACCCCCTGCTGGAGTTGTTCCGCAACACGGCGGCACTGGCACTGCTTCCGGTCTTTACCCTCCTGCTGGGCATCGGGGAGGAATCCAAGATCACCATCGTGGCGTTCGCAGCCTTCTTCCCCGTGCTGCTGAACACGATCGCCGGAGTGCGCACCGTGGACCCGCTGCTGGTGCGGGCCGCACGGTCACTGGGCCTGGGCAGCGTGGCCCTGTTCCGAAAGGTGATCCTGCCTTCGGCGGTGCCCACCATCTTCACCGGCATCCGGATGGCCGGAACCTCGGCCATCCTGGTCCTGATCGCCGCGGAGATGGTGGGGGCCAAGGCCGGCCTGGGCTATCTCATCACCAACGCCCAGAGCAGCTTCCTGATCCCGCAAATGTATGCCGGCATCCTGACCGTCTCTCTGCTGGGCCTGTTGGTCAACGTCCTGCTGGTCGCCGCCGAACGCCATTTTTCCCGATGGCGCAGCTCCTTCACCGCCTGAAATCCACCCACATACAAACCACTAAGGAACATCCCATGACCACCATCATCGAATCCCCCGCCGTCACCGAAACACTCGAATTCACCAAGCTGGGCAGCCGGATTGGCGCCGAAACTCGCGGCCTGGATCTCAGCGGCCCGCTCAGCGAGGTCCGCATTGCGGCCATTCGGGCGGCACTGAACGAACACAAGGCCCTCGTCTTCCGCGAAGCCAACATCCGCACGGATGAAGAGCAAGTTCGCTTTGCCGGCCACTTCGGCCCCCTGACCGCAGCCCACCCGACGGTAGCGTCCGTCGAAGGGGCCGAAAATGTGCTTCCCGTGGACAGCGAAAACGGCTCCGCCAACACCTGGCACACCGATGTCACCTTTGTGCTCAATCCCCCGCAGGCATCAACCCTGCGCAGCATCACCCTGCCTCCCTACGGGGGCGAAACGCTGATTGCCTCCGCGGCCGCCGCCTACCGGGACCTCCCGGAGGAGCTGCGAGCCTTTGCCGACACCCTGTGGGCTGTCCACACCAACGACTACGACTACTCGGTCCCCAAGAACCTCGAGCACGCCAATGCCACCGAACGCCGGGCCGAGTTCACGCGGCAAATCTTTGAAACGGTGCACCCCGTAGTGCGGGTCCACCCGCTGACCGGCGAACGCGGCCTGTTCATTGGCGGCTTCGCCCAGCGGCTGCGGATCGTGGGCCTGTCCAACACCGAGTCCAAGGACATCATCCGCTTGCTGCAGGCGTATGTGACACGGCCGGAGAACATTGTGCGGGTCAATTGGGAGCCAAACCAGGTGGTGCTCTTCGACAACCGCATCACCCAGCACTACGCCCCCGACAACTACGACGGCGCGGCCCGCACGCTGAACCGCGTCACGATTGCCGGTGACATCCCCGTCGGCGTCGCCGGGCTGCCCAGCCAACCCGTCCAGGGCGATTCAACCTCCTACTCGGTGATTGCGCGGGTGTCCTAGCCATGTCGCTGCAATCACGTGAGCTTCACCTAAACGCCTTTATCCACGGGACCGGCCATCATGAGGCCGCCTGGCGGCACCCGGACGTGGATCCGTTCGCGGAGCTCGGGCTCGAGCACTACATCAACATCGCCCGTGCAGCGGAGCGGGGAAAGCTGGATTCGCTGTTCCTCGCCGACGGCCTGGCAATCTCGCAAAACATCAGCTACAACGTCCACCACTCCTTTGAACCCCTGACCCTGCTGTCGGCCCTGGCCGGGGCAACGCGGCGAATCGGGCTGATCGCCACGGCGTCCACCACCTACAACCAGCCCTACTCGCTGGCGCGGGCGCTGGCCTCCGTGGATCGGATCAGCGGCGGACGCGCCGGCTGGAACATCGTCACCTCAGCAGGACAGGGCGAGGCCCGGAACTTCAACCTTGCCGACCGCCCCGACCATGCGGAACGCTATGAGCGGGCGGGGGAGTTCCTCGAAACGGCCAAGGCCCTGTGGGACAGCTGGGCCGACGACGCCGTGGTGGCCGACAAGGCCTCGGGCATTTACAGCGACGCCGGCAAGATCCGTGCCATCGAACACCAAGGCAAGCACTTCCAGGTCAAGGGCCCGCTGAATCTGCCCCGCCCCATCCAGGGCCACCCGCTGTTGGTGCAGGCGGGCTCGAGCGAGGCCGGCAAGGACTTTGCCGCCCGTCACGCCGAAGCGGTGTTCACGGCCCATCTCAGTGTGGGGGCCGCCCGGGATTTCTATGCGGACGTCAAGGGCCGGCTGGACCACTACGGGCGCTCGGCGTCGGAGTTGCTGATCCTGCCCGGCATCAGCGCATTCATCGGCGACACCGTGGCGGAAGCCCAGGCGAAATATGACCACCTGAACTCATTGATCAACCCCGAATACGGGGTCCGCCAGCTGTCCACGCAACTGGACTTCGACCTGTCCGGCTACCCCCTGGATGGCCCGCTGCCGGAAATTCCCCAGGGGACGGACGGTTCCCAGAGCCGCAAGAAGTTGATTGTTGACGTGGCCCGGAAGGAGTCCCTGACCATCCGGGGGCTGACGGAAAGGCTGGCGGGGGCCCGCGGCCACTACACGTTCATCGGCACGCCGGCCCAGGTGGCCGATGAAATTGAGTTGTGGTTCTCCACCGGGGCCGCCGACGGCTTCAACATCATGCCGCCCACCTTCCCCGGCGGCCTGGACGACTTTGTGGACAAGGTGGTGCCGTTGCTGCAGGAACGCGGTTTGTTCCGCACCGAGTACACGGGCCGGACCCTGCGCGAACACTATGGCCTGAAACGGCCCTCGGTGTCCCAGGCTTCTCCCGCACCCGTCGGGGCCTTGGCATAATGCGTCCGTGGTTCCCCAGGGCGCCCGGCCACGAGCCACCCTGGGGACCATAAACGCATCAGTCCGGCATGATCATGGTGCGCAGGTCCAGCTGGCGCAGCACCTTGTCGGCCACCTCGGGGTCGGTTTCGGGCTCGTTCCGGGCCGTGAGGACTTCCTGCCGGGCCGCGTCCAGGGCAATCGTTTGAACGGCGATGGCCAGTTCCCGACCACGACGGCGGCGCTCGTCCGGATGCTCATCCTTGAGGCTGCCGTCCAGCAATTCGGCGTGCAGGCGCTGCATCTTGGACTTGACCAAGACAAGCTTTTCGGCCGGCAGGTTCTTGATGATGTCGTTGTTCTTCAGGGCGGCAACCGCCGCGTCCTGGGCTCGCAGGGCCATGAGCTTGGCCGCCGCACGTTCCTCGGTGCCGTCGTCGGTGGCCTTGAGCACCCGCATGAGCCAGGGCAGGGTGAGCCCGGGCAGCACCAGCGTGGTCAGCAGCACGGCACAGGCCACCACGATGATCTCGTGGCGGCCCGGGAACGGGTCGCCCGAGGGCAGCACCGTGGGCAGGGCGAGGGCCAGGGCCAGGGTGGCCAGCCCGCGCATGCCGCACCAGGTCAGGATGATGACGTCCTTGAGGCTGGTGGGCGGCAGATCGCCGTCGCGCTTCTTGGACAACAGCGCCAACAGCGCAAACCACAGGAACCGCACCACGATCACCAGCACGCTGATGCCGACGGCCAGCGGCAACATCCCCCAGATGGCCGAACCTTCTTCTTTGATGACCTCCCTGACCTCCAGCCCCACCAGGCCAAACGCCAGCCCGGTGACCAGCAGTTCCACCACGTCCCAGAAAGCGGCGCGGGTGATACGTTCGGTGGCGTCCTCGGCCCGGGCGTGGCGCTTGATCTCCAGCGCCGTCACCACCACGGCAATAACGCCGGAGGCGTGGACCTCCTCGGCCAGGATGTACGCGGCAAACGGCACCACCAAGGTCACGGCGCTGCGGGCCACGGAGGAGGTGATGAGCTTGGTGATCAGGCCCGTGACCCAACCCATGACCATGCCGACGGCGACGGCGACCACGGCTCCCAGCGCAAACTTGCCCGCCACCCCGGGGCCGAATGCCACCCCGTCCATGGCACTGGCCACGGCGGCCTGGAAGATCACGATCGCGGCGGCGTCGTTGAACAGGCCCTCGCTTTGCAGCACCGTGATCAGACGCCGGGGCATGTGGACGCGGCCGGCCACGGATTCCACGGCCACCGGATCCGGCGGGGCGGTCATGGCTCCCAGGGCCACGGCTGCGGGAAGGCCGATGCCCGGGATCAGCAGCCAGGCGGCTCCGGCCACCATGGCCGTGGTGACCACCACCAGGGCAATGGCGAGCAGGATGATGGTCCGCCACCGGACCCGGAACACCGACCAGGAACTTTTTTGCGCCGTGGCGAACAGCAACGGGGGCAGGAAAATGGGCAGGATCAGTTCAGGGTCGATCCGCAGGTCGGGGAATCCCGGGATGAACGTCATGGCACCGGCCATGATCAGCATCAGCACCGGGTAGGGCAGTCGAAGCCTGTCCCCCAGACCGACGGCAACCACGGTGGCGAATAAGAGTCCAATGATCAGTACAAGCTGTTCCACCTTGTTTACCTTACGGGGAAACCGGGCGGTTCTCCGGCTTGCCGAAATCCGGCGGCGACTACCCAGCCGGGTGGTGGTCCAGGGCCTGGGCGATGGGAACGTCGCCGTCGGTGAATTCGATGGTGCGCCCGATGGTCTCCGGTCGTTCCAGGACGGCCGCCGCAACGAGGGCCACATTTCCCCTGGACGTGTTCCGGTGCGCCATGTCGGGGGTGGTGGTGATGGACCCCGACGGCGGGTCGGCGGTCAGCGCGCCCGGCCCCAGGATGGTCCAGGCCAGCGCGCTGCTGCGCAGGTGGGCATCGGCGGCGGCCTTCGCCTCGGCGTAGGCAAAGAAGCCATCCTCTGGCGGCACGCCATGGTTGGGACCCGCGCCCAGATAAGACACCATGATGTAGCGGGACACCCCGGCGGCCACGGCGGCATCCATCGACCGAATGGCGGCGTCCCTGTCCACCGCGTAGGTCCGTTCGGCGGTTCCCCCGCCGGCCCCGGCCGACCACACCACGGCGTCGTGCCCGGCAAACAGCTCGGCAAGTTCGGCAACAGAGGCGGAGGCGACGTCGTGCACCACGGCGGTGGCCCCGGCCGCCGCCACGTCGTCGATCTGGGCGGCGTTGCGTATCACCGAGGAAACGTCCGTCCCGGCCGCTTTCAGTAGCGGCGCCAACAACAGCGCAATTTTCCCGTGTCCGCCAATGATCATGACTTTCTTCATGTGTATGCCCCTTCGTCGCGGCGCCGGGTCCCGGCGCCTGCTGTCTTCCCAGTACATCCTGTTTGACGCCATCCGGCCAGCGTCGCGGGACGGGTCGGCAGCAAATCCGGGCACAAAAAATCCCCACCCTGCCGAAGCGGGATGGGGATTTTGAATCTGTAGCGGCACCGAGACTCGATCTCGGGACCTCACGATTATGAGTCGTGCGCTCTAACCAACTGAGCTATGCCGCCCTGAATGGGAAAAGGCTCGCACCTAGCCGGTCAAAACCGTCTTGACACGAGCCTTCCCATTCTGAGCCCCCCACCGGAATCGATCCGGTGACCTCGTTCTTACCAAGAACGCGCTCTACCACTGAGCTAGGGGGGCAACGAGAAAATACTTTACCAGCGGTTTCTCCGGATGCGAAATCGAGGAATGGGGCCCGGCTTTTTGGGCGGGAATTTTGTCCCGAAATCGGCCCAAACGGCATCATTTTCAACCAAATCTTTGCCCAAAGTACGCCAAATTCCGCGGGACTTGACTGCCATCCATGAATTGCGTCACATGGCAGCGTGGGCGCAAAAAGGGCGGGGTTCCGTTGCCGGAATCCCGCCCCTCTTAGCGCACTAGCGTGTGGTTGTTACCACTTGCCCTTGCTGTTGAAGCTCTGGCCGCCCTCGTGGCGGGGACGGCGGTCGCCGCCACCGTGGCCGGTGTGGCCCTGGCCGCGGTCGCTGCTGAAACCACGGTCCGCGCCGCGGTCTGCACCGCGGTCTGCGGTGCGGTCGCCGCCGCGGTAGCCGCCGGTGCGGTCGCCGTCGAACTTCTTCTTGAAGCCGCCCTGGCCGCGGTCGTTACGCTCTCCGCCGCCCTGGTACGGGGCACTGCCACCGGTGGGGCGGCGTCCCTTGTCCAGCTCGAGGTTGATGAGCTCGCCGCTGATGCGGGTCTTGCTCAGGGCGCGCCACTGGTCCTTGCTCAGCTCGGCCGGCAGTTCCACCAAGGTGTGGTCGGCGCGGATGTCAATGCCGCCGATCTGCGAGGAGGACAGGCCGCCTTCGTTGGCGATTGCACCAACGATGGAGCCGGGCATGACGCGCTGGCGACGGCCCACCGAGATGCGGTAGGTGGCGTTGCCCTCGGTCAGGGTGCGGGTCGGGCCGCGGGAGCCGAAGCCGTCCTTGGAGCGTTCCTTCTTCTGGTATTCCGGTGCTGCCGGCAGGTCGTTGACCAGCAGCGGCTGCCCGCCCTGGGCCATCACGGCCAGTGCTGCGGCGATTTCCGACGCCGGGACGTCGTGCTCCTGCTCGTAGCTGGCGATCAGGTCGCGGAACTTGGCAACGTCCTGGCTGGCCAGCGTCTCGGTGATCTTCTCGGCGAACTTGCCCAGGCGCAGCGAGTTGATGGTCTCGGCGGAGGGCAGGTGCATCTGCTCCACCGGCTGGCGCGTAGCCTTCTCGATGGCGCGCAGCAGGTACTTCTCGCGGGGCGTCATGAACAAGATCGCGTCACCCGAGCGGCCGGCGCGGCCCGTACGGCCAATGCGGTGCACGTAGGACTCGGTGTCGTGCGGGATGTCGTAGTTGATCACGTGCGTGATGCGCTCGACGTCGAGGCCGCGGGCTGCGACGTCGGTGGCGACCAGGATGTCGATCTTGCCGTCGCGGAGGGCCTCAACCG
>JBAUMA010000457.1:0-12783 GCA_049578485.1 Specibacter sp. | reverse complement strand
GTTCTTGGACAGGTTCTTTACGGACAGGAGGGTCTCGGGGGTGGTGGGGTTGTTGTGCTTCTGGGAGGTAAGGGATTTAGTCATGGTCGGTTTCCTAAGCGTTCTACAAATGGTGCCAGCGGAGGATTCTGTTTTCAGCCAGTCGGAAGGCCAAATTCAGCAAATAGCCGAGCAGGCCGAGCATGATGATGCCCGTCCACATGCCGAGTAGATCAAAGTTCCTTTGAGTACTGAGCACGAAGTAGCCGACGCCGCCTGGGGAACCGATCATTTCCGTCACGACCATCACTACTGTTGCAATCGCAAGCGCAAGTCGTCCTCCAGCAAAAATCTGCGGTGAGGCGTTGGGGATGTAAATGAAACGGATGCGCTGCCACATGGTGAGCCTGTAGCTCTTGGCTACCTGCAGCAATACCGGCTCCACGGAACGAACACCGTCAATGGTGTTCAACAAGACAGGCCAGGTACAGGCCAGTGCAATCATGAAGACCTTCATCTCCTGACCGAGGCCAAGGAACAAGGTGGCAATCGGGAGCAACGCGACGCCGGGTGTGGAACGAAGGAGTTCCAAGAGCGGACGGAGGGCTTCCTCGGTGCGCCGCAACAGGCCGAGCAAGATCCCCCCGATAATTCCGACCAGCAGGGCAATGACAAATCCGAGCAAGATTCGGCCCAAGCTTGGCACGAGGTCTTGGACGATTCCATTGAAGAACCAGACTTTGACGAAATCCTGCATGATCTTCGCCAATGGAGGGAAGTAGAAGGAGGAGCTTCCGGCGGAGAGGACCAGCCAGACAATGACCAGCACGATGGGGAGCCACAGCTCCCAGGCCAGGTTCTTGAGCGTTTTCATCAGGCACGGGCCCCTCTCGTGATCGGATGCCACCACAACATGCGCCGCTGCAGGAAGAGGATCACCATGTTGATGCCCAAGCCGAGAAGCCCAGCAGTGAGTGCGTAGGCGAACACGTCCGCGCGTTGAAAGGTGTTCTCTGAATGGGACAACTGCTCACCCAGGCCCTGGGCGCCACCAATATACTCAGCACTCACGGTCATCAAAAGTGCAATGGTGGCCGCCAGCCTCATGCCAGTGGTGACCAGCAAGGTCACGCTCGGTGCCCACAAATAGCGCATCCGATCCAGCCACGAGACCCTAAAGACCCTCACCACCCATTTCAGTACGGGCTCCACCTGGCCAACGGCGTACATGGACTGGATGACCAGGGGCCACACTGCGGAGAGGATGATCAAGGTCAGTTCCATGGAGATGCTCGGGCCAAAAAGCAGCAATACCAGTGGAAGCAGTGCAATGGTGGGGATGGTGCGAAAAAAGTCAATGACCCAGCGTGTGCTCCGTGTGACACCCCGGGAGACGCCGATGGCCAGTCCCAGGGGTATGCCAACCACGGCGCAGATGGCCAGCCCAATGAACCACACCTTGACTGTGGTCGCAATGGCCACCCAGTAGACGGAGGTCCCCCACAATGTGAGCAACGCGCCCACTACCGCAAACGGACCGGGGAGGGACCCCGAACCAATCACGGGGCTCAAAGACGCCAGCTGCCAAATCACCAGGACGATCGCGATGGCGATGATTTTCCAGCAGAGCGACCGCAGCCACTTGACACCATCGCCATCCTTTCCCTTCCTCGAACCGGCTCCACTCGGCGTGCCATGGCTCGGCTTGTCGCTGATCCTGCGCCCTTTGGGGCCGGGAGACCCCAAAGAACTCGGCGCGGCTACTGCCGGAGAGTTGCTCATTTGATGGTGGCCAACAATGAGGCCGGATCGGGAACGCTGGAAAGGATTCCGTACTTGACGGCGTTCTTGGCTACCGCGTCAATCTCTGCCGGCTGGATGGCCCGGGTGCCATAATCGAGAATGAAGGCGTGGGTCAGCTGGGCTGCCTTGTATCCTAGTTGGTCCACGGCGACCTTCTTACCCAGTTCCTTGTCCTTGTTCACTTCGCCCTGGCCCTTGTAGACGTCAGCGATGAACTTCTTCACGGTGCCTGGATTCTTGGCGATGAAATCATTGGTCGCCACATAGACCGAGCTCGGCTGATCCTTGCCGTTGGGGATGTCCGTGCTGTGGATCAGACGAACCTTTCCTGCAGCAACGGATGAGGAGGCCAGCGGCTCCGAGGCGGTGGTAGCTTGGATGTCGCCCTTGACCAGTAGGTCAATGGCCTGCGCACCGGGCACTTCGACGAACTTGACCTTCGAAGAGTCGCCACCGGCATCATCGATGGCGATGCGGATGTTCATCCAGATCTGGTTGTTGATCGCCGGCACACCGAGAGCCTTTCCTGCCAAGTCAGCAGGGGTTTTGATGTCACTGCCCGGCAGCACCAAGACACTGCCCGTCGAGGGCACGCCGTCGCCGCCATTGGTGGATTGAACGCCGGCTGAAGCAACGATTTTGATGGGAAGGCCCTTGGCAATGGCTTGCATTGCGGTAGTCGTGTCAATTTGGGCGAGCTGAAGTCCCCCACTGACGAGCTGCGGGATGGCATCGTTGCCGGATTTGATCGCTGAGGCCGTAACTGCCAGCCCATCGGCTTTGAAGATGCCGCTGGAAATGGTGTTGCGGATGCCCACGCCAGCCAAGCTGGTGGTGGAGCCAATTTTGAGCGTGGAGACTTCCGAGGCGGCCGTCGAGGCACCTCCACACGCGGTGAGGGACAGTCCCAGGGCCAGAACGGCAACTGCTGCAGATGCGCTTCGACGCTGGCGCGTGCCTCTGATGAGAGTTCGCATTGGGGTACCAGACTTCCTTCGAGATTGATGGGGACAGCGGCCGCAGTTCATGGGAGGTCCGAAGTGTCCGGACAAACCACTTTATGTAGCGACTGGTTCAGTAAACAGTAATTTCCGTCACACGGGCTGCTCAACGGTCATCCCGGATAGTGAAAAGTTATGGCAAAAAAGTTATGAACTTCCCGTCCCCAATCGCCATTCGTCCTTGAACGCAGGCGAACTCGGCGAAAAGTTGGTGTGCCGCATAGCGGAATGCACCCGTGCCCAACCCGTCGCCGAGGTGTGGAATGGTGCCAAGAGCCGGTGCCGATTCAGGATGCCGGAAAATCCGAAGGAGTCTAAGATGCCCGAACGCCCACTCGAAGGCATCTTGGTAGCCGATTTCTCGCGCGTTTTGGCGGGCCCGCTAGCCACTATGACGCTGGCAGACCTTGGCGCCCGGGTCATCAAGGTCGAACGTCCCGGGCTCGGTGACGACACGCGATACTGGGGACCGCCCTTTTCCGAAACGGGCACCACCTACTTTGATTCGGTCAACCGAAACAAGGAATCCCTCTGCCTTGACCTCACCGATCCCCACGACCTCGATCTGGCCTTGGAACTGGCAATTCGGGCAGATGTTGTGGTCGAAAATTTCAAGCCCGGCGGCATGAACAAGCTGGGACTCGATTACGAGAAACTGGCTACCCGCAACCCTGGCCTGATTTACGCATCAATCTCCGGTTTCGGTGACCGCGAAGGGGCAGAGCTGCCGGGCTACGACTTCATTGTCCAGGCACTCGGCGGCCTCATGAGCATTACCGGCGAAGCAGAGCATGATCCCACCAAGGTGGGCGTTGCCCTGGTCGACGTGCTCACGGCCAAGGACACGACCATTGGCATTTTGGCAGCCCTGACCGCACGGCAGCACAGCGGTCTCGGTGCACATCTGAAAATGAACCTGCTCTCCAGCCTGCAGGGCGGATTGGCCAACCAGGTGCAGGCATTCCTGGGGGCCGGGACGGTCCCGGCCCGGATGGGCAATGAGCACCCCTCGATCGTCCCCTACCAACTTCTCGACGCCGGCGACGGGCCGCTTGCCGTAGCGTGCGGCAACGATTCCCAGTTCGCGAAACTGAGCAGCGTGCTGGGCAGCCCGGAACTCGCGGCCGATCCGCGTTTTGCCAGCAACGCCGCCAGGGTGGCGCACCGTGCTGAACTGATCCCGCTCCTGGAGACGGCCCTGGCCGGAGCCCCTGCGGCGCACTGGCAATCACAGTTGTCCGCCGCCGGGGTTCCCGCCGGAAAAGTGGGCGGCATTGACGACGGCCTAGCCTATGCCGAGTCGCTGGGCCTAAACCCCACCATCAACGTGCTGGACCGGGACGGAAAGGTCGTGGGGCGGCAGGTACGCCACCCCATCACCTGGGAACCCGAATTTAGTGTCAAGCGCGACGCACCGCCCCAGCTAGGACAAGACAGCGACACCATCATTTCTTGGCTGGCGAAATCCAGCCACAGATCATCAACGATCCAGAAGGCAGGACAA
Source organism: Specibacter sp. (assembly GCA_049578485.1). Classification (GTDB taxonomy): domain Bacteria; phylum Actinomycetota; class Actinomycetes; order Actinomycetales; family Micrococcaceae; genus Specibacter. The sequence continues at coordinate 8,496 of JBAUMA010000457.1, read as the reverse complement.
ACACCGTGAACACCCAGGACCCGAGCATAACCCTTGACCCGGCAGACCTGATCGACTTCGACTCCCTGCTGAGCCCTGAAGAGCTGACGCTTCGAGGCACCGTGAGGGAGTTCGTCCAGCGTGAAATCAAGCCCAACATCGCCAAGTGGTACGAAGAGGCTGAATTCCCCCTGGAAATCGTGTCCGAACTGGCCAAGTTGGGCCTGCTGGGAATGCATTTGAAAGGCTACGGTTGCGCCGGACGTTCGGCTGTTGACTACGGCATTGCCGGTGCAGAACTGGAGGCCGGTGATTCCGGACTGCGCACCTTCGTCTCGGTGCAAGGCTCCCTGGCCATGTCAGCCATCCACAAACACGGCTCGGAAGAGCAAAAGCAGGAATGGCTGCCGCGGATGGCTGCCGGCACGGCGATCGGCTGCTTCGGCCTCACCGAAGCCACCGCCGGATCGGACCCCTCCAGCATGAAAACCTTCGCCCGCAGGGACGGGAACGACTGGGTCCTCAACGGCTCCAAGCGCTGGATTGGCCTAGCAAGCGTGGCTGCCGTGGCCATCATCTGGGCACAGACCGAGGAAGGCATCCGCGGCTTCGTTGTGCCTACCAACACCCCCGGCTTCGTGGCCACGGTGATTGAGCCCAAACTTTCCATGCGCGCCTCCATCCAATGCGAGATCGAGCTCACCGAGGTGCGTCTGCCCAGCTCGGCCGCGTTTGCTGATGTCGTGGGTCTTCGCGGCCCGTTCTCCTGCCTGAACGAGGCCCGCTACGGCATCATCTGGGGTGCCATGGGCGCAGCACGGGACTCCTTCGAGGACGCCCTAACCTATTCACAGCAGCGGCTGCAGTTCGGCAAGCCGTTGGCTGGCTACCAACTCACGCAACAAAAGCTGGTGGACATGGCGCTGGAAATCAACAAGGGCTTCCTGCTCGCCCTGCACCTGGGCCGGATGAAAGACAAGGGCGCCTTGGCCCCGCATCAGATCAGCGTTGGCAAGCTGAACAACTGCCGCGAAGCCATTGCCATCTGCCGTGAGGCCAGGACCATTCTGGGCGGCAACGGCATCACCTTGGACTACTCGCCGTTGCGCCACGCCAACAACCTCGAATCGGTGCGCACCTACGAGGGCACCGATGAGGTTCACACCCTGATTCTCGGCAACAAACTTACCGGCGTTCCGGCGTTCCGCTGACATCGAAGCAAGGAAAACGACATGAACGCAGAAACCACAAACAGCCCGACAACTCCGGCCCCGCTCCAGCATTTCATCGGTGGCCAGTGGCGCCCAGGCACCGGCGCGGCCACCACCTCCTTCAACCCGGCACGGCCCGGGGAGATCGTGGCCTGCGGCAACCAGGCAACCACGGACGACGTCGATGCCGCCATGGCAGCGGCCGTCGCCGCCTCACCTGGCTGGGCACACACCCCCATACAAGAGCGTGGGCAGGTGTTGCTCCGGGCTGCGGCCCACATCGAGACCAACGCCCAGACGTGGGGCCTGGAACTGGCCCGCGAAGAGGGTAAAACACTAGCCGAGGGCGTCGGCGAAGTTAACCGAGCTGCTTCGATTCTGCGTTACTACAGCGCCGAGGGTGACCGGCTTGCCGGTGAAATCTTCTCGTCCCCTCGACGCGGCGAGCGTATCCTCGTCACGCGCAAGCCGTTGGGCGTTGTGGGCGTCGTGACACCGTTCAACTTCCCGATCGGCATCCCGGCATGGAAGATTGCCCCGGCGTTGGTGTACGGCAACACGGTGGTCTGGAAACCGGCGTCGACCGTTCCACTGCTGGCCGTGCGACTGGCCGAAGCCTTCGAGGCTGCTGGCTTACCCGTCGGAGTGCTCAATCTCCTGATTGGTCCGGGCGCCCTCGGCAATCACCTGCTGGAGCACCCAAGGCTGGACGGACTGACCTTTACCGGCTCCACCGGAGTTGGCCGGGCGCTGAGCGCCAAGGCCGCTAGTTTAGGCGTTCCGATTCAGGCCGAGATGGGCGGCAAAAACGCGTCCATCGTTTTGGCTGATGCCGATCTTGAGCTAGCCGTCGATCAGGTTCTGCTGGGCGCTTTCCGCTCCTCAGGGCAGAAGTGCACGGCCACCTCGCGGTTGATTCTGGTTGATTCAATTGCAGAGATATTTTTGGAGCGTCTGTGCGCACGGCTGGACACCTGGCGGATCGGCGATCCCACAGACCCCTCCGTCACCATGGGCCCAGTGGTCAGCGATGGTGCCGCAGAGGATATCCGCACCGGTGTGCGCGAGGCCCAAGCTCAGGGAGCACGCCTGGTCTATGGCGGCGTTGATTCCCCCGAACATGCCCGGCAGCCCCTTCCGGCAGCCCGCAGTTTCCTGGCACCGACGGTTTTGGAGGTTCCTCGAACTGAGAACGCCCTAGACAACGCCGCCTGGCGCCAAGAGTTTTTTGGTCCTGTTCTGAGTTTTGTCCGGGCCACCAGCACCGACGACGCTTTTGCCCTAGCCAATGACAGCGAGTTTGGACTTTCCTGTGCCCTGTTCACTCAGGACATCACGGCGGCGCTGGAAGGTATGGAAGTACTTGATGTTGGCATCCTGCACGTGAATTCCGAATCCGCCGGAGCCGATCCTCATGTCCCCTTCGGCGGTGCCAAGAAGTCCGGTTACGGGCCTAAGGAACAAGGCGGAGCAGCCAAAGAATTCTTCACCCACACCACCACGGTGTACCTGCGTGGAGGTGCCACCGCATGAGCACACTCACCATCGACGGCGTGAAGCACATCCTCGTCATCGGCGCCGGCACCATGGGCCGGCAGATTGCCATGAGTGCCGCACTGGCCGGGTACAAGGCAACGGTCCAAGACATCAGCGAAGACATGCTGGCAGCTGCCAGTGCGGATTTGAGTAGCTGGGCCGCGACGCGGGTCAGCAAGGGAAAGCTCGACGCAGGCCAGGCCACCGAAGCGTTGTCCCGACTGCACTTCACCAGCAATTTGCCTGAGGCGGCAACCAGCGCCGATTTTGTCATCGAGGCGGCCACCGAACGTCTCGATATCAAGCAGGACGTCTTCGCCACCCTGGGCAGTTTTGCCCCTGCGCATTCCATCCTGGCAACCAACTCCTCGACGCTGGGTTCCTCGAAGGTGGCGGAGGTTTCGGGGCGGCCCGAGCAGGTCTGCAATATGCACTTCTTCAACCCGGCGCTGGTCATGAAATGTGTTGAGGTGGTGCGCCACGAGCTCACCTCCGACGCCACCGTGGCCGTGACAACGGAACTAGCTAGGCGCTTGGGCAAACAGCCAGTGATGATCAACCATGAGGTTCCCGGTTTCATTGCGAACCGGCTCATGGGCGCCATCCAGCGCGAAGCCTTGGCGCTGGCCGAGGCCGGGGTCGCCAGCATCGAAGATATTGACACCACGGCCCGTACCGCACTGGGCCACCCCATGGGTCCGTTCCAGCTCATGGACTTGGTGGGACTGGATGTCATTAATTTCATCGCCGAGGCCACTCACGCCGAAACGTCAATCCCCGCTGACGCCCCGGACCCCAGCGTCGTGGCCCTTGTGGCCGCTGGCAAGTTGGGACGCAAAAGCGGCTCAGGATTCTACGACTACGCCCAAGGAGAGCACTAACGTGGCACAGCAACCCGGGACTGGCACCGCCACCCAAAACTCTGAAATTCTCATCATCGGCGCAGGTCCCACGGGCCTGATGCTGGCCAACATTCTGGGCATGTATGGCCGCACGGTCACCGTCTTGGAATCTCGGGATACCCTCATCGACTACCCCCGCGGCGTTGGTCTTGATGATGAATCTTTCCGCACAATTCAGACTGTGGGGTTGGTGGATTCGGTCCGCCCGCACACCAACCCGCAGCACATCATGCGCCTGGTGAACGGTGCCGGGAAAGTCATCCTCACCAACAACCCGCAGACCCAGGAGTTTGGCTGGGACCGTAAACACGGCTTCATTCAGCCCGAAGTCGACAAGGCACTTTTTGAGGGCCTGGCACGTTTCCCTCACGTCCGTGTCCTGTTCAACCACCTTGTGGAAACCGTGCTCGAAGATGCCGGCGGCGTCACCGCGACGGCCACAGTGACGAATCCGGACGGCACCACCTCCGAGCACCACTTCAGCGCCCAGTACTTGGTGGGTTGCGAGGGTGGCAAGTCCCCCACCCGGCGCCGCCTCGGTGGCACCTTTGAAGGGGTCTCCCCCGCCACTCGCTGGCTGGTGGTTGATGTCAACAACGATCCTCTGGGCACCCCCAATGTTTTCCTCGGCGCCGATCCAAAACGCCCCTATGTCTCTATTGGTCTCCCCCACGCCGTGCGGCGCTGGGAGTTCATGTTGCACGACGACGAGACTGAGGAGCTGGTCACTGACCCCGCCTACGTCAACGAGCTATTGGGCGAGCATGTCCCGGACCCAGCATCCCTGGACTTCATCCGCAGGCGCGTCTTCACCCATCACGCTCGCGTTGCCAGCAACTTCCGCAAGGGACGCCAGCTCATTGCCGGCGACGCCGCCCACCTTATGCCGGTCTGGATGGGTCAGGGCTGGAACTCCGGCGTGCGCGACGCCACCAATCTTGGCTGGAAGCTGGCAGCCGTCGTCTCAGGCCAGGCCGGCGACGCACTCTTGGACACCTACACAGCAGAGCGTAAACAGCATGCACAAGCCATGGTGGACCTCTCCCTGACATTTGGCAATGTCATCAAGATCACCAACCCGGTGGCAGCCCGCGCACGTGACACGGCCGCCCTCGTGCTTAATCTTTTCCCGAAGACCAAGAGCTACTTCGCCGACATGAAATTCAAGCCCATGCCGCGGTACGAGCGCGGCGTGCTGGCCGATCCCAACACGCAGCAGGCCGGCACGGCGACACCCACGCTGACCAGCAAGCTCATTCCCACCCGGACCGCCAATTCACGGATCTCCCCCGTGGGCCGGCAATTCCCGCAGCCCCGAGTCAACTCACGCGATGCGGCAAACGTGCTGCTCGACGACGCCATCGGCAACGCTTGGTCACTGATTGTGTGGGGTAACAGCCCCACGGATGTGCTGCCCGAGGGATCGTTGGCCAAGTTGCGCGCTCTGGGTGCCCAGTTGGTGTGCATTCTGCCCGAGACCCAGCGCGAGTGGGCGCAGCAATACATGCCCGCCGAAGTGCTGGTTCTAGGTGATCACACCGGCCGCATGAAGAAGTGGTTCGATGATCTCCCCACCCCCATGATCTTCCTGCGCCCAGACCGGTTTGTGGCCGGCGCCTGCCTGACCCAGCATGGCCCGGCAACCTTGGACGCAATTCTAAAATCCATGGCCTTTACCGGAAATGTTGCCCATCCTGCGGAAAAGCAGCTTCCCGAGGTCAGCACGAGCCTCGTACCGTGAATTATTCGCTACTCGCGCCCAGCTCTGTGAGGAACCCATGACAGCCCTACCCATTCCCGATTACACCACCGCACCGTTTTTCGGTTTGGAAGACAAGTGGCTGATCACCGCACCCGGTGAGCTCACGCACTACCATGAGCTCGGCGAGGGCACCCCGATACTCTTCCTCCACGGCTCCGGCACGGGTGTCACCGCCGCCGCCAACTGGTGGCTGAACCTGCCCGAGCTCTCGGGGCAAGGCCGATGCATTGCCATCGACTCGATCGGTTACGGCCAGTCCGTGGTGGCGCCGGGGACTGAATACGGCATCAAGGAATGGGTTCGCCACGCGGTACGGGTCCTTGACGCCATGGACATTGAGAAGACCTGGATTGTTGGCAACTCACTCGGTGGCTGGCTTGCATTCCAGTTCGCCATCGACTTCCCGGAGCGACTGTTGGGGATCGTGTCCATGGGAACCGGTGGGGCCGCACTGACGGGGGCGTTGAAGAGCCACTCCAACCCCGTGCTGACAGCGGCCGGGGTACGCTCCACACTGGAGTCCTTCGTGGTGGATAAATCTCTGGTCACCGATGAGCTGGTGGCACTGCGTCACGAATCTGCTTTGAATGACACGGCCTCGGATCGCTTGGCCGAGGTTGTGTCGGCACGTGACCGGGACCGCAGCGCCCTGCCACTGGACTTTGAGGTCCTGGCCAAGTTGGAGGTACCCGTGCTACTCATTCACGGTCTCCAGGATGTTGTCATCCCGGTCAGCCGTACGTGGGAACTACTAAACCTCATCCCCCACGCGGACGCCCACATCTTCAGCCAGTGCGGCCACTGGTCACAGGTGGAACGCTCAAGCGAGTTCAACACCGTCATCGCCGAGTACCTCAGCGCTCGCGGCGTCGCCAACAAGTCCTCCACGCAACTCGTTGACTCACTAGAAAACTAGGAGTGAAGCCATGAAACAAGCATTGGTGTGCATGTCACACAGCCCGCTACTGGAACATACCAACCCGCCGGCCTCCGTCAAGGCCGCTGTTGAATCCGCGTTTGATCACGTCCGGGAATTCGTTGCCGATTTCGCCCCCGATCTGGTGGTGAACTTCGGTCCGGATCACTACAACGGCTTCTTCTACGATCTGATGCCTCCATTCTGCATCGGCTATGAAGCCCTCGGCACGGGCGACTACGATTCCTGGTCAGGTCCCATCAATGTCCCCACGGACGAGGCCGAGAAACTCGCCGCCTACGTCATTTCACAGGACATTGATACTGCCATTTCACGCCGGATGGAAGTGGACCACGGCGCGGTCCAGCCCATGGAAATCATTGCCGGTGGCCTGGATAAAACCCCCATCATCCCCATCTTCGTGAACTCTGTGGCCCGACCTTTTACAAAGGTCTCACGGGTCCGCCAATTCGGTCAGGCCGTGGGCGAATACTTCAAGGACAGTGACAAGAAGGTGCTGTTCCTCGGCTCCGGCGGCCTGTCCCACGATCCGCCCGTGCCGGCCATCGCCACGGCAACCCCGGCCCAGCGTGAGTTCCTCACCAATGGTCGCAAGCCAACGCCAGAGGCACGAGCTGCCCGCCAGCAGCGCACCATTGACACCGCCATCGCCTTCGCCGCCGGAGAGGCGGACATCATGGAGCTGAACCCCGAATGGGACAAGGCCTTCCTTGAAGTTTGCAAATCCGGCAATGTTGATGGTTTTGACGCCTACAACGCCGATGACATGGACGCCGCCGCAGGACATTCCTCCCACGAGGTACGCACCTGGGTTGCCGCCTACAGCGCATTACGCGCCTGCGGAGAATATGAGGTCAACTATGAGTTCTACAAGCCCATCAAGGAGTACATTGCCGGTTTCGGCGTCACGACGGCGGTACTGAGCAAATGACAACCACAAACCAAAGCGTTGGCCGCCAGGAACAACTGGCCGGTTTCGCCAACGAACTGCTCGCCGCCACCGCCAGCAAGATCCCCGTAGCCCCTCTGCGTGATCGACTCGAGGGCATGGATATTCAGGATGCCTACACCATCCAGACACTCCAGCTGGAAGCCGAACTGGCCAAGGGGCGGGTTCTGGCCGGTCGAAAAGTAGGTTTGACATCCTTGTCCATGCAACGGCAATTGGGTGTTGATTCTCCCGACTTTGGATACTTCTTTAGCGATATGGTTTACACCGACAACGCGCAGATCCCCGCCTCCGCCTTTATTTCACCCAAGGTGGAACCGGAATTTGGGTTCGTCCTCAGAGAAACTCTGCAGGGGCCGGGAGTCACTCTGGAACAAGCCACAGCAGCCATCGGGGCCATCTACCCGGCCATTGAAATTATTGACTCGCGCATCGCTGACTGGGACATCAAGCTCGTAGACACCGTAGCGGACAACGCCTCCTGCGGCGCCATTGCGGTAGGCAACAAACCGCTGGATGTTGACCTGAACGACGACGTCGCCTTGCTGGCAATCGCGTGCTCGCTCATCATTGACGGCACCGAAACGGGCTCTGGAACTGGAGCTGATGTACTCGGCCACCCGGCGGCCCCGCTGGCTTGGCTGGCCAATGTGCTTGGCGAACAAGGCGTGGCGTTGGAGGCCGGACAGTTGATTCTTCCGGGTTCCTTCACGAAAGCAATGCCTGTTGTGGCTGATAGTTCAGCCACTGCCGACTTTGGTGAGCTTGGCTCACTTACCATCCACTTCACTGACTAGTCCACCACTAATCCCAAGGAATCCCATGGCAAAGAAAACAGCCGCAATCGTCGGTTCGGGCAATATCGGCACCGATCTGATGTTCAAGATCATGCGCCGCAGCGAAAACGTTGAAGTGAAGTACATGATCGGCGTTGATCCTGCTTCCGACGGTCTGGCCCGGGCAGCGAAGCTCGGCATTACCACCTCCGCCGAAGGCGTTGACTGGCTCCTGGCCCAGGACGAACTCCCCGATTTCGTCTTCGAATGCACCTCGGCGAAGGCGCATGAGGTCAACGCACCCAAGTACAAGGCCGCCGGCATCCACGCGATCGACCTGACCCCGGCCGCCGTCGGACCCTATCTCTGCCCGGCAGTTAACCTCGATTCACTGACCGACGTCTTGAACGTGAACATGATTACCTGCGCCGGACAGGCCACCAC